>NZ_JAYFUY010000030.1:0-16347 GCF_059933065.1 Blautia sp. HA3515
CATGATTCAACGTCGCTACTTTGCGCCCATCTCTTAGCACTGTTACCCTGTCGGCCAAAGCAAATATTTCATTCATTCGATGAGAAATATAAATGATCGTTGTCCGTTTTTGTTTTAACATATCAATCATATGAAACAATGCGTTAATCTCTTCTGCATTCAAATTAGCTGTCGGTTCATCCATGATAACCACGGATGCATTCTGATTGACCGCTCTCGCAATCTCAACCATTTTTCTTGTCGATACGGGCAATTCCCGCATTTTTTTCGTTATATCAATGGACAGTCCCATGTCCTGCATAAGTTTTTTTGCTTCTGACACCAGTCTCCCTTTATCAATAAAAATACCGCCTGGCAGTTTTGGTTCTCTCCCCAAAAATATATTTTCTGCCACAGTCATTTCCGGAATCTCCTGTATCTCCTGAAAACAGCGTACTTATACCTGCCCGCTGGGCATCTGTAGGGCAGCCAAACTTTACAGGTTTTCCATGAAATACAATTTGTCCAGCAGTTGGTTGATGCACTCCGGAAATAGCTTTTATGATGGTGGATTTTCCAGCGCCATTTTCCCCGACAAGTGCATGAAATTCACCTTCCCTAAATTCTATATTTACATCTTCCAGAACGGTTGTCTCACCAAAGGTTTTTTTAAGGCCCTTTAATTCCAATACATTTTCCATAATTTCCCTACTTTCTTCTTATCCAAATCTTAAGCTTGTTAAAGGCAGATGAACTATCTTTCACTGAAATAATAACTGCAAAGAGGATAATCAGGCCCTGAACCAATTGCTGCAAATAAGAGCTGACGCCTATTAGCGAAAACAGATTTGAAAGAAGCCCGTAAAGAAGCGCGCCAAGCAAAGCTCCTGTCACACTCCCTGTCCCTCCAGCCAGGGACGCTCCTCCAAGCGCAACTGCTGCAATCGCATTCATCTCCATGCCAGCTGCCCCCTGCGAAGATGTACATGGTCAACGCGCGGGTCCTTGTCACCGTCAAAAGCCCCGATATCGCTGCACACAGCGAACAGAATACATACGCGGAAACCCTATAAAAAAACTAACCTTTACACCTGAGTTATAGGCTGCCAGAGCATTCGATCCTGTGACATAAAGCTGTCTTCCATATACAGTCTTACTCATAACAAACAATGCAACAATAAATGCAATTACCATGATAACAACCTGGATCGGAACTATGCCTATATATCCAGTCCCAATATTGATAAAGGCCTTCGGAATATTTTTGCCCGAAAGACTTTGCGCTCCTGAGATAACAAGTATCAGCCCGGCAAGAATCTCTTTCATTACCAGAGTCACTACAAATGGCTGAAGTTTCCCAAAAGTAACTAATAGCCCATTAATCAATCCGCACCCCATAGCAAGAAGAATAACACAGATAATTGTAGGTGCAACACCGCATCCATTGTTTAACATGATTATGGAAGCCATTCCAACGATCTGAATGGTCGACCCGATAGAAAGATCAATTCCACCAATCAGAATAACAAAGAACATACCTATCGCAGCAATTGCCGTATATGCGGTCTGCCGCAAAAGATTCAGAATATTGGTTACCGTCATAAAGTATTCTGATAAAAATGGAGAAGCAATCAGAAAGATGACGATTAATACCGCAATGGAAATTTCATTTATATTTTCCCGAAAAAATATCTTTCTCTTATTTTGATTTTCCATTTAATTGGTTTCTCCTTTCTCTACTTGATTTCCATATCTTTTCTGTGATTTTATTATATTTTTTACCGTCATTACTTACAATGTGCAAAACTTTGGGTATGGGGGTGTTTTTTTGGCATTTATTTTTCAAACACCAGAAAGCTTTATGCGAATATTAAAAATAAGCATAAAAAAACGACTTTCCATTTGCCGGAAATCATGTTTTCATACAAAAAATGAAATAGTAATTGCACCTGCATTTTTGACTGAGTATAATGGTAGATATGAAAATAATTACTAATTTATAATAGATAAGGATGCACCGACAGAAATGAATACACAAGAAAATAATCGACATGCCGCACATACTACTCCCAGGCGTAAACATTCACAGATTCGATGAAAACAGCTGCCACATCTCTATCTGTTTCCCGTTGTGCTGATTTATTTTGAATGTGTCCTGCGCATCTGCACCGGCACCGGACTGTTCTCACATATTATTTACCCAATTTTATTCGGTCTCGGCAGCCGGATTCTTTTTTGCAGGAATCACTTCCCTTTTTCCGCATAAAATAAACCGGATCATCACGATTGTTATTCTATTTTTGACTGGTCTGATCTTTACTGCGGAGTGCCTTGTAAAGCGCAGTTTTCAGTTTTATATGCCTCTTGGCGGGATTTCAAGCGAAGCCGGGGACGTAGCAGGCGCATATCTGGCAGAGGCTTCCCGTGCTATTTTTCACGGACTGCCAGCCATTGTGCTGTTTTTCCTGCCAGGCATTCTGTATGCCGCATACGGGAAAAAGTATATGCCTGCCAGACGCTATAAACCTGCAGGTGTTGTTAAAATTTCCGCTTATTCCGTCGTATGTATGCTTCTGGCCGTCCTTGTGGCAAATGTTGGAAATTCTGCGCTAAAATATAAAAAGCAGTACAAATTTGATACCGCTACCGAATATTTTGGTCTTATAACCAGTCTCAGACTGGATGCAAAATATGCTATTTTCGGAAATGACGCTGCCCATTCCTTTATTCCGTCAGAATCAGCCAAATCCGACGGGGAAACAGAATCGGGCACACCCACTGCCGATCCGAGTGGACAAAACAGCGATTCCCAGACAGCCGGGAGCACTGTAACCTCCCCTGAGGAGATCAACTATGACCAAAACGTAATGAATCTTCCTCTGGATGAAATCAGTGCAACCACTACGGATGAAGATATCCGGTCGCTCAATGACTATGTAGCAAGCCTTACTCCCAGCAGTCAGAACAAATATACCGGAATCTTTAAAGGCAAAAATCTGATCCTGATCTGTGCAGAAGCATTCTCTGACATGGTAATCGCCGAACAGCTGACGCCTACTCTCTATCGAATGGCTCATAAAGGATTTTATTTTTCCGAATATTATCAGCCGAACTGGGGCGGCAGTACCTCCACCGGTGAATATTCCTTTCTCATCGGTCTTGTTCCGCTGCACGCGGACCAAAGCATGCTGGAAGTAAAAAACAATAATCTGTATTTTACCATGGGCAATCAACTCAGGCGTCAGGGATATTACAGCTGCGCTTACCACAATGGCAATTATGACTATTACTCCCGTAATCTGACCCACGAGAATCTTGGTTACGATCAGTATCTGGGACTTGGCAACGGTCTGGAAGACCTCACTGGATGGTGGCCGGATGATAAGCGCATGTTTGATCTGACACTGGAAACCTATATCGACAAACAGCCCTTCAGCATCTACTATATGACCATCAGTGGTCACTGTATTTATACCTCAGATGACGAAAAAACTCTCGAAAACGAAGAATACGTCCGTAGTATCGTAGGTGACCGATATAAGGACACTACCGTTTATTACCTCTGCTATCAGCTGAAGCTTGAGCAGGCGCTGACCAGCCTGATTGAGCAGCTGGAAACAGCCGGCATCGCAGACGACACCGTAATCTGCCTCACCGCCGACCATTATCCATACGGCCTGGAAAACACCGCAACCTTTGGGAACGACCAGGACTACGTATCTGATTTATATGGTTACACATACACCAATGACTGGGAGCAGGACCACAATTCATGGCTCATCTGGTCCGATTCTCTGGAAAATGAGTACAAAGATCTGGTATGTGAGATCAGCAAGCCAACCTATAGCCTGGATGTTCTCCCGACTCTGTTCAAACCTAGGGCTGTTTCACGAAAGAATTGAACCTGATGTCATATTTAATTCTCATTAATACAATGCATTGTTTGTATTTTCTATCTAAAAAGGGCATAAAATCCCTGTTGATCTGATCATAGGGCTTTCCATTATCATCATATAAACATCTATTCAGAGGCTTTCCATTCAACTTTCCTTCATCATCACAAATAATTCCCACACGGTCATGAAACGGATATACAACCTGAATAGTATCCCCTGCAATTCTCTGTAGTTCTCTCAATGTATGTTCAATTTCCTTCACATAAGGCCGTTTCTGCGGCTCAACAATCACTACCTTCATCATTTCTCCCATTTTTGATTTTCCTCCTGTGCTTTGATAATTTCCACCAGTTCCACATCATTTATCTGTTCCAGCTTATTGATCGCGCCAGAAGCCACTTTCTTCATTTCTGGATCGCATTTCGGCATAAGCTGTAAAAGTTCCTGTATAATCCCTCTTCGATCCTTTGCATCACATGAAGCAATTAAACACTCTTCCTCAACTGTCATTCTGTTCATTTGAACCGATCCTCCCTCCCAGTAACCTGCTGATTTTCCTGTTTTGAAACCTGCAACTTCTTCTGTCTCAAATTACCCAATAACGACTTTTTAGGCTGACACATAGAAAAAGACAGCTGATCTTTCTCCGCTGTCCCAAGTTTTTTTTCATGCTCTAACCGTCTTCGAGATTCCTTCATCCCTTCGGCTGACATATTTGCATCAGCATATACCTGCACATTCAATCCTTTCTGCAGGCCAAGCCTGATTTCACGCATCTGCTCTGCCGTTAAATTTGGATTAGCTATTAAACTAATATCCAACTTTTTCTGCATAGATCTTTCAATCTCTCCCCACTGCTCACTTGTATATAACATTCTGGGTGTCACATCATAAAGAATCTGTCTTTCAATATCCTTGATTTCTTCGTCTGATAATGGCCTTTCTATCAAAGACACACTTTTGTTACCAAGCATAAAATGCCGTACATCACAGCCTCTTTCCATCTGTGCAATCAGGAAATCCATGTGTCGAGATGAAAATTCTGGATTCATTAAATGATCCACACAGACATCTTTCTCCGCTGCTAATCGAATTTTTTCAAGTTGAGGCTCCGTAAAATCGTTTTCATTCAAATATGCTACAGAAAAAGCTTCCTCCATCCGGACACCAACTAAACCACGCTGTACTCCATCATCCAGCACATATCCAGCATCATACAATTTCTTTGCTTCGTGAAATCTCACCTTGTTATTCAACAGCTCTTCATCTATTGCAAATGTATTGGCTGTCCGAAATCCCTGCTCATCCAAAATCGCTTTTCTGGCTAACAATAATGGTGTTTCTTCATTTCCATACTGTCCCGATGCAATTTCATCGTAAATTTTATCATAGAGAGAATAGTCCCATTCCCCTTCTTCTGTCCGATGCATCCACAGATAATGTTCTTCTCCTACCTTATATGCCGCTGTATTCGGTTCTTTTTCCTGCAGATAACCTCTTTCTTCCATTTCCTTCTTACAATCTGCAATCGCTTTTCTGACAAGAGAACTTTCCCGATAATGTTTAATCTGGTAAATGTCCTCTTCCAAAATTTTTCCCTGCTGCATCAAATCGAATCGACCTGCATAGTCGCTGTCATCCTGTAGATCAAATCCAATCCCCTTTCCACCATTCAATCGTTCTGCAGGAATTTTTTCATAAATATCCATTGCTTCATGTAACGTCAGTCCTTCTTTGTACTCTCCAAGACTTACAAATTCCATACATTCTGCTACATAAAAAGTAATGTTTGGCTTTTCTACCATATTCTGTCGCTGATAATAAGAAAGCTCATGTGGATTTTCCAAGCCAAACACATTGTAAACTTCATTATCAATAGCTTTTTGCAGTTCTGGATCTTTTGACAGCGTAAAATATCGGAAACCTGATGTAGATGAATATTCCAATTCTTCCCGGATACATCTGATGTAGGCATCCTTATCTGTATACTCGAACTGTTCTCCACTGGCATATTCAACATATCCAACAATTTCTTTCTCCGGTTCGGTTTCCATAGTTTTTTCCAGTTCTGCCTTCATATCATGTTCCTCTTCAATTTCTTTTCTGTGTTCATCAATTTCTTGGATCATTTCACCTGCAGCTTTTCTGATCCGTTCCAAAGCTCCTCTCAACTCTGGGACTTCTCTTCCTGATGACCAGCCAACTAGGTAAGGAAAGCTATATTCAGATGTATCAATGCCATAATGCTGGCAAATAACATAGGCCACCGATTCCGCTTCCACTTCTTTTGTATTTCGATCAATGTGCAATTCCTTATTTTTTTCTTTATCTGCATGTATCTTCTGATGCGCCATTTCATGAATCAGGGTTTTTACATTTTGTATTTCACTCATTCCCTCTTTTAACGCAATTCTATTTTCTATTGGATGATAATAGCCCTTTGCTCCACCCGTAATGTTTTCAAGTGTAATCGGCACCGGGCAACTTCTTTTCAATGCCTCATACAAGTATTCGTATCCCTCTATATTCCCTGACAATTCATCAATTCCAAGCATCGGGATCTCCTCTCCCTCTGTTTGGCTCACATCAAATACATGTGCTATCTTGAATGCCGGTATCTTAATCTCTACCTCTTCTTTAACTGGATTTTTGTTTTGATCCAAAACAGGCATATGAGTCTCCGGATCAATTTTTGTTCTGAGCTGACGCACTTTATACGGAGCCGGAGCCAATATCCGGATTCCTTTCTCTCCCTTTTTTACATACCGCTTAAATGAATTTTTCCACGTTGTAAAACCAGCGACCAGAGTTGCCTCTGGCCGCTGCATCGCTATCAACAATGTATTATTCAGAGAGTAGTCATGGAATTTCGCCATAGTGCAGAGAAATTCCTTATCGCGATCACTTTCAAATAACTCTTTTACTCCACCTTCCAGCTGTTCCAGAATTTTCTTAATTTCCTGCTGTTGTTTTGTCTCTGCCATGTATCCGTCCCACCATTACTTTAATTTTTTTCTTATAGATTCCCTTTTTGAAGGTTCTTTTTTCTGTTCTACTACATTTTTTGCTTTCTCCATAAAAAGTAAAAAGTATGCTTTGCTTATCTTTTCCACTTTACTTTCATTGTTTTTTTCAATCTGAATCTCGTTTTTCATCTGCTCACCTTTCTAAAAAAGGCAGACGAAAACTCGCCTGCCTCCATTGCTTTCTTATAAACTTAAATTATCATTTCTTTTATGCTGCTCATTATTTTTTGTTTTTTTATTCATTTTCTGAGCCTTTGCTTTCATAACACGCAATACAAAAGTAACCTCTCTTCCACTTTCCAATTCTTGAATCTTCTGCTGTTTCCGTTCTGCATATTTTGTACCTCGTTCAAAAATTCGGTCATCCGCATCATAGTGATAACACTCTCTGATCCCAGCTGCGCCGATTTTCTTCCTCACACCGACTATTTACCTTCTCTAACCATACTATTCATCTCTGGAATTTCATCCACACCACAATCACATACTGTAAGAACTTCCTCTGTAGAAGATGGGATGACATAAGAACTTCCACCGTATTTCTCTGCTAACTCATTGCCGCCAGCATGATCAGCCCATATTTCAAATAGGTATTCATCTTTCTTTTATTTACTTTATCTTCCTTCATCTTCATCCTCCAAATAGCTGAATATATCCTCCACCTGAACCTGACAGATCTGTGCCAGCTTCAGGGCAAGTGTTACCGATGGGGAATAATCGCCTCTTTCGATCAGGCTGATGGTCTGTCGGGATACTCCTGCAAGCTTCCCCATTTGCGCCTGATTGATTCCAAGTCTGGCTCTTTGTTCCTTCAGGTGATTCACCAACGGCATTCATATTCCTCCCTTCCTTTTCTTTTGTTGGTCTTTTGTTCTTTTTTTGGTCTTTTGTTCTTTTGTTTCTTTTGTTCCTTTTGTTGTCTTCTATACATGACTTGTATTTTTGTCATTTTGACAACTTTTCTTGTTATTCAATATAACATTGACAAATATACTTGTCAACAGATTTTAAAAAGATTTTAAAAATGTTTCTTTATGCAGCATTTTGTATCTAACTATCCCATATAATTATGGACAGCTGTTACAGATTTTTCTGTAGCATAAAATTCAAAGATATGGTAAGATAAATCTATGAATCTGCATAAACTGAAATAAAACACAGATTCCATCACTCAATCATGAGATAATGCGCAGACCGTGACCATAACCGACGTTCTCTGCCAATACATCACACAATGTTTAATAAAACGGAGGTAGCTATGAAAAAAATGAGAAAATTAGCAGCATTGGCTTCTTGTTCTGCAATCCTTGGCATTTCCGCAGTACCATACAATGTGCTTGCTGCAGATTCCTATGCCGAAGCCGAAAACTCAGCACTGGATAACGCCCTGGAAACTTTCCGTGCAATTTATGGGCAGAGCCTGGAAAACAGCAAAAAAAAGCTTATGAAGGACAGGGTGTGGATTTCTCCCTTAAGTTAGAAGATGGGGCGAAGTCGCTTCTCAGTGCATTTTTACCTGTAGATCTTTCCTGCTGGATTCCATCGGCATTAATGGCGATGTTACCCTTGAAGCATCCAGGTTAGGAGAAGACCTTACCTTAAAAGTAAACGACAAAGATATCTGCTCTGCACAGTTGTATATGGATATGTGTCCACAATGGATATATATATGAGCATTCCGGAACTTATTGATGGTTATATCAAAGTCAATGCCAACAGTGCTGCCCAGGAAGAAGCAGAAGCAGCTGAAGACGCAGCAGACGACCTGGGTATTTCTGTAACAGACGATCTTCCGGTAGATACAGAGAACCTTACCGAATACATGGATGCTATGATGAAATTCCAGGAGTCCATGCCTGAAGCTGACACAATTTCCAATATGATTGATAAATATCTGTCTATTGCTGTAGATCACGCAGCAGAAGCAGAAAGCGGAAGTGAGACCCTTTCTGTTGATACTGTCAGCGTAGACTGCACTACCATGGAAGGTACTATTTCCGGAGAGAATCTTATTCCTGCTTTAACAGATATAGTAGAAGCACTGAAGGATGATGAAGATTTCAAATCCCTTTTTGAATCTGCAGCTATTCTTGCACCAGATGCAGACTATACATATGACGATTTCCAGAGCAGTCTGGATGAAGTTTTGGATGCTCTTCAGTCTGAGGATATATCAACAGAGGATATCACCCAGAGCTTTACCTCCAAAATCTGGATTGACAGTGACGATAATGTAGTGGGACATGAGCTTTCCTATGCTGATGAAGAGGGCTCACATCCATTTTTCCTGTATCAGACCCCAACAGATGGAGACAATGCAGGATACCGTTTACATGCAGGTTTGGACGACAGCAGTATCGACATCGTAGGAAGCGGTCAGGTAACAGATGGTACCTTGAATGGTTACTATGAGCTTTCTGTTGACTCTCAGCCGATCCTTGGCGTTACTGTTTCAGACTATGATACAGAATCCCTGAAAACCGAAGGTCTTGTTCATGGTTCTTATGACCTTTCCATTTTCCAGGGCGACATGGATGATTCTACTTATGAGACTGTCAGCGCTTTCGGTATCAAACTGACTTTAGACGGTATGAACTTTGCACTGGATCTGTCCATGAGCGGCACTCCTCTGGCAACCCTGTCTGCCCAGGTTCATGATGCAGATCCTGTGACCTTTGTAGATCCTTCTGAGATGGATCCTATCTATGATGTAGACAATGATGAGGACGGTGATGCATTTGCTTCCTCTATGAGCCTTGATACCATTCTGCAGAACCTGACAGATGCAGGTATGCCAGCTGATTTCTTTGACACTCTGGTAAATGGCTCTTCTGATACCACAGATACTGACACTATGGATGATACTTTTGAAGATAACACCGCAGCAGACGATGATACTGCAATTGATGACACTGCTGAATAAATATTTCTGCAGGGAAATGCAGTATATAGATTCATAAGCAATAATGCAGATTACTACTATATTTGTGTTTTCCCACAAATATTAAAAGATCCTGACACGTACAGAGATTATTATCCCTGTGTTCCGTGCAGGATCTTTTTTTATATCACTGATTATCCCTAATCTGACTGACATCAAATCAGAAATGTGTCTTATTTTCTAGAAACACTTTTGTAAAAATAAAGCGGATCAATGGTCCACAATACATGAGCTGCCAGAAAAAGCTACTGGAAAATTCATAAAGGTTGTCTGTAACCACACAGCAACAAACTGGGAGCCAGCATTCTTAAACAATATTGTGGCAATTAAGCTCATAGTCGGACACATAATACAGATAATCATAACAGAAATAGCAATGGTAATAGCAATTGGTCTGTCCTTTTGTGTTACAATGCGAAATGCCAGCTTATGTGCCAAATTATCTACAATGAAAAATTCCTGCACAAATGCAGTCGGCCACATAATCTTCATTTCACCAAAAGCCATAAGAAAGACCTGATTACTCATTCCACCGATATTCAGGGAAATGTTGTAGCAAACCATGGCATACACCATAAGGAATGACATCATGAGAGTAAAAATAACATTTTGAAACTTTGTTTTAGGCATAAAATTGTTCTCCTTTTTTTAATTTTGAGGCACAAAAAAGACACTCGTGTTGTTCGTTATCAAGCATACACTTGTGTCGTTTCCAATTTTATACCAGTGCTGTTTTGTTATTAGATTAGACAGCAATGTTACCTGTCGGCCACATTACCAAGAAATTATTATACCAGACAATTAAAAAAATGCAACCCCAAAAACAGAATGCCAAAGCAATGCAACACATAAAATAAGCCTTGGTAAATGACAGTGATAATAACTGCCCGGGGAACATCTGAAATCGAAGTCCTGATATATAACATATCCTTTGTGAATAATGCGGCCTGAACAAATAACTTCAAGTCGAGCAATTACTTCTACCTCCGTCCAGATATCGGAATCCACAGCAGCCCGCTCCACCGGAATGCCCTTCAGATACCGCTCCATGAAACGATTATAACCTTCTATACCTTCCGGATCTGGAGTAAGGGTGGTGCCCATATTCCCTGCAAATACCTTCTGATCCAGGAAGTCCTCCAGTGTTTCACGCTCTTTCTTGTGGATCAGATAAGATGCCAGAACTGCAATTCCCCAGGCGCCTCCCTCTCCTGCTGTATCCATAACAGAAACCGGTGCTCCTACAGCATCTGCCAGGATCTGCTGGCCTACGCCCTTGGTCTTGAACAGCCCGCCATGACCCAGGAGACGGCTCACCTTCACATTCTCCTTCTTGAAAAGGATATCCAGTCCTACACGCATAGCTCCCAGACAGGTGTAAAGATTGGTGCGCATAAAATTCGCCAGGGTAAAATGGCTCTCCGGAGATCTTACAAACAAAGGCCGTCCTTCTTCAAATCCAGTCATATGCTCACCGGAATAGTAACAGTAAGACAGAAGTCCACCGCCGTCTTTTTTCGCCCTCCAGAGCCTTTCTGTATAAGGTGCCATAAAGCTGGTTCATATCCACTTCCATCCCCATAGCCTGGGCAAACTCTTTAAAAATACCTACCCATGCATTCAGATCTGTGGTGCAGTTATTAGAATGTGCCATAGCTACCGGATGTCCGGATGGTGTGGCAACCATATCAATCTCCTTATAAGGAGCAGATAATTCCTTCTCCAGTACAATAGAGGCAAATACCGAAGTACCTGCTGAAACATTCCCTGTGCGCATAGCAACGCTGTTAGTGGCAACCATGCCAGTGCCCGCATCCCCTTCCGGCGGACACATAGGAATCCCGGCCTGCAATCTGCCGCTCACATCCAAAAGTCTTGCACCCTCTTCTGTCAGACAGCCGGCTTCCTGTCCTGCCACCAAACATCTGGGCATAATATCCCTCAGCTTCCAGCCAAATCCATATGGCTGAACCAGCCGATCAAACTGCTGGACCATGGTCTCATTATAATCCTTCGTCTCACAGTCTACAGGGAACATACCTGCCACGTCCCCGATCCCCAGCACTCTTTGGCCAGTAAGCTTCCAGTGCACGTAAGCCTCAAGAGTAGTAATATAATCAATATCCTTTACATGAGGCTCTCCTTTCAGAATGGCCTGGTATAAATGAGCAATGCTCCATCTCTGGGGAACGTTGTACTGAAAAAGCTCTGAAAGCTTCTCGCTGGCTTCCCCTGTAATATTATTGCGCCAGGTACGGAAAGGAACCAGCAGATTCCCCTCTTTATCAAAAGGCATATAACCATGCATCATAGCACTGATACCTATAGCACCTGTTCTGGTAAGCTCTGTCCCTGCACCATACTTCTCCTTAATATCCATAAGAAGGTTCTGATAGCAGTCCTGAAGTCCGCTCCATACCTCCTCAAGACTATAGGTCCATACTCCATGCTCATAATGATTCTCCCACTCATGTCCTCCAGATGCGATCGGCTCATTCTGATCATTGATCAGCACAGCCTTGATCCTGGTAGACCCAAGCTCAATCCCAAGAGCAGTCCTGCCCTCCAGGATTGCCTGCCTGTTCTCTGCAATACTCATTGTAAAATCCTCCCTTTTCCCTTTCTTGATCTGTCTGCATACCTCTTATCCGACAATACCTATCTCCGTCGAAATAAAAAAGATATCACATATACCCCTAATGCTATCATGACAAGAGACGGCATAATACGCCCGATCATTCGGATCAGCACACTTAAAATCCCCACAAAGATCACAAGAGAGATCAGCTCTCAAACCAGGACTTATCCTGAAAGCTGTGAACCTGTCTCTTGTCTTCGCTATAGCTATCCCCGGAAAAACCAGAATCTTCTGTAGAATACTCCTCATAGGATATATTTCCATTATCCGTATCTGTATCCAGAAGCGTCCTGGCGATCAGTCTGGGATCTCCCAGTTCGTCCAGTACATCCTGCTCTGATCTGCCCTTCATCACCTGGGACTGTATATAATCCTCATAATACCTTAAATGTGCAGCAATCTTCCCTTCATGCATCTGCCCGGTCAGCTGACTCTGTAAAATGTCTAAAAATCCTCTTCGATCCATGCTGTATCCAACCTCTCGTTCTGTATCGTAATTGGGGCATTTCCTAACATCATGGCTTCATTTTATCATAAAGGGCAGGGATATCCTATATACTTTTTCTAAAATTTCTATAATCTTTTTATCATTTTATGAATTTTGCACAAATTTAACTGTTATTTTTCTATCAATTAACATTGATAAATACTTGACAATCTCATTTACTTATGCTAAAGTGATTTTATCAGTTGAAAAGCTTCTGAATACTGACGGATTCGTGGAATTGACCACAGGGATTTCAGAAGTTGGACACAGCCGACCGTCTGGGCAGTATTTGATCTCATCAGATACTGCCCTTTTTTAACAGGATGATGGCATTGTACCCATCCTGTGGTCCGGCAGCAATGTTCCCGGAGAGTAAAGGCAGAATATTCCCGGAAGGCTATCAATATTTATTCAGAATCAGGAGGAGAAATTTATGGGATTCAAAACTGACATTGAGATCGCACAGGAGTGCACTATGCAGCCGATCACTGAGATCGCAGAAAAAGCAGGGATTGATGACAAATACCTGGAGCAGTACGGAAAGTACAAAGCAAAAATCGATTACAATCTTTTAAAAGAATCTGACAAAGAAAATGGAAAGCTGATCCTTGTTACTGCTATTAACCCTACACCGGCTGGTGAAGGTAAGACAACTACTACCGTTGGTCTGGCTGATGCAATGCAGAAAATGGGCAAAAGTGTTATGGTAGCTCTCCGTGAGCCATCCCTTGGACCGGTATTCGGTGTTAAAGGCGGTGCAGCAGGCGGCGGATACGCACAGGTTGTTCCTATGGAGGATATCAACCTTCACTTTACAGGTGATTTCCATGCCATCGGTGCAGCAAATAACCTGCTGGCAGCAATGATCGACAACCATATTTTCCAGGGAAATGCACTGAACATTGACCCACGTAAGATCACCTGGAGAAGATGTGTAGATATGAATGACCGTCAGCTTCGTAACGTAGTAGACGGCCTTGGCGGAAGAACAAACGGCATGCCTCGTGAAGACGGATACGACATCACTGTTGCATCTGAGATCATGGCTGTTCTTTGCCTTGCAAGTGACATCAAAGACCTGAAAGAACGTCTTTCCAGGATCATCATCGGATATACATATGGCAAACCATCAGAGCAGAAGCCGGTAACAGCTGGTGACCTTCATGCAGAGGGCGCTATGACTGCACTTCTTAAAGATGCCCTGAAGCCAAACCTTGTACAGACACTGGAGCATGTACCGGCAATCGTACACGGCGGACCATTCGCAAACATCGCTCACGGATGCAACTCTGTAACTGCTACAAAAATGGCCTTAAAGCTGGCTGATTACACCATCACAGAGGCTGGTTTTGGTGCTGACCTTGGTGCAGAGAAATTCCTGGATATCAAATGCCGTATGGCAGGCCTGAAGCCAAACGCAGTAGTGATCGTAGCCACTGTACGTGCACTGAAATACAATGGCGGTGTTCCGAAGGCTGATCTGAACAATGAGAATCTGGAAGCACTGGAGAAAGGTCTTCCCAACCTTCTGAAACATGTAAGCAATATCCGCAACGTATACAAGCTGCCATGCGTAGTAGCTATCAACGCATTCCCAACAGATACTAAGGCAGAGCTTGATCTTGTAGAAACAAAATGTAAAGAACTTGGCGTAAACGTAGCACTTTCCGAAGTATGGGCAAAGGGCGGCGAAGGCGGTCTGAAGCTGGCTGAGGAAGTAGTTCGTCTGTGTGATGAGCCAAACGACTTTACATATTCCTATGAGCTGGAAGGTTCCATTGAGGACAAGCTGAACCAGATCGTTCAGAAGATCTATGGCGGTAAGAGAGTTGTTCTTACAGCAAATGCCCAGAAGCAGGCAAAACAGTTAGAGGCTCTTGGCTTTGGCAACTGCCCGATCTGTGTAGCTAAGACACAGTACAGCCTGACAGATGACCAGACCAAGCTTGGCGCTCCTACAGACTTTGAGGTAACAGTACGTAACCTGAAGATTTCTGCAGGTGCCGGCTTCATCGTAGCACTTACCGGCGAGATCATGACCATGCCAGGACTTCCCAAGGTACCGGCAGCTGAGAAGATCGACGTAGACGAGACAGGAAAGATCACCGGATTATTCTAAAGTCAAAAAGGAATAATATGGGAATAATCTAAAGGCAAAGGAGAACAAGAAGATGGGTTTTTCAACCAGTACATGTACTGAATTCGTGGAAGTATTAGCTTCCAAGGCTCCGGTTCCAGGCGGCGGCGGAGCATCAGCCCTTGTGGGAGCTGTTGGTACAGCTCTTGGCAACATGGTGGGCAGCCTGACTGTAGGCAAGAAAAAATATGCAGATGTAGAAGAGGAAATGTGGGAGCTGAAAGGCAAATGTGATCAGCTTCAGAAGGATTTCCTTCGTCTGATCGAGCGAGATGCAGAGGTTTTTGAGCCATTATCAAAAGCGTACGGCATGCCCAAAGAGACAGAAGAAGAGAAAGCTGAGAAAGCAAGAGTTATGGCCATCGTATTAAAGGATGCCTGCTCTGTACCTATGGAGATCATGGAAAAATGCTGTGAGGCACTGGATCTGATCAAAGAGTTTGCAGCAAAAGGTTCCAAGCTGGCGATCAGCGATGCCGGTGTTGCAGCTACCTTCTGTAAGGCAGCTTTAAAAGGAGCAAGCCTGAATGTATATATTAATACAAAATCTATGGCTGACCGTGCATATGCAGAAGAGCTGAATGCAAAAGCAGATGCAATGCTTGAGAAATACACAAAGCTTGCAGATGAGACTTTTGACAGTGTGCTTGCCAGACTGAAATAATTGGGGGCTTTTGACCCCAACATCTAATTTATATAATACAAGGAGATAATCAAAATGGCAAAACAGTTATTAGGAAAAGAAGTAACTGCTGCATTAAATGAGCGTATTAAAGCAGATGTGGCAGCTCTTCAGGCAAAAGGTGTAAATCCTACTCTGTGCATTATCCGTGTAGGTGAGAATCCAAGTGATATTTCCTACGAGAGAGGCGCAACAAAAAGGTGCGAAACTCTTGGAGTTGCATGTGAGAAGATCCTTCTTCCGGAGGATGTGGCTCAGGAAGAACTGCTGAAAGTGATCGATGATGTAAATAAAAATGACAAGATCCATGGCGTTCTGTTATTCCGTCCTCTTCCAAAGCATCTGGATCAGGCAGTGATCGAGAATGCACTTGCACCGGAGAAAGATGTTGACTGTATGACAGATCTTTCCATGTCAGGCGTATTTACAGGCAAGAAGCTTGGCTTCCCGCCATGTACACCACAGGCATGCATGGAGATCCTGGATCATTATGGCATTGACTGCACAGGCAAGAAAGCAGTTGTGATCGGAAGAAGCCTTGTTGTTGGAAAACCGGCAGGA
>NZ_JAYFUY010000031.1:0-6405 GCF_059933065.1 Blautia sp. HA3515
CAGAATAGGGTTCATTCCATGACACAGATCAGATAAACCATTTCTTTTCCAAATATTCTCCCTGGACGTTTTTGCCAAAAGTAAGTAAAATATCATATTCATATTTTGAAAGATGAACATCACTATCATTCTTTTTAACAATTCGTCTCCTGCGGAATATAATTTTCAATACTTCTTCAAACCTTATAATTTTCGGTATCAATTGGTTTTTATGTTCCGAGCTCAGTCAATATATTTTCACTTATGCTTCCATTAGCATCTGTGAATCCTGTGAATAATTTCTATCTTTTTCACGTTTATTGCCTCTACATTATTAATTTTATATTCTATATATCATCTGCCATTCGACTTTTTTCTTCTACAAGTAATATAATATATTTATTACATATGTAGGATTTCTAGCAGGAGGATTTTATTATGTCACTACCCCAAATTTCAGAAGCCGAATTTGAAGTTATGAAAATTGTATGGAAATATGCTCCCATCAATACAAATGAGATTACAGAAAAACTTACTCAAACTACTAGTTGGAGTCCAAAAACAATCCAAACTCTTATTAAGAGACTTGTTTCCAAAAAAGCTCTTTCCTACGAAAAACAAAGCCGGATATTTGTCTATACTCCATTAGTCCAAGAAGATGAATATATACGACAGGAAAGCAATTCTTTTTTAAAGCAATATTATAATGGAAATCTTTCTTCTATGCTGGCTTCTTACCTTGAAGACGATAAGCTCTCTTCAAGAGAAATTGATAACTTACGCTATCTATTAGCAAAACATCAGAAATAGGGGGTTTAAATGAGCGACTGGAGCATCCACTTTTTAATCAGTAATATCTTGATATGTATTTTTACACTTGTAATAATCGGAACAAAAAAGCTTCTGAAAAAATATTTATCCGCAGCTACACAGTACCATCTCTGGTTTCTTTTATTTTTATTACTTGCTGTGCCATTTTTCCCTGTACAGATCCATGGCTCACAACTTTTTTCATGGTTACATTTTTTTCATACTGACTCAGGACTTAACTCTGGTACCGATACGCTATCCAAACTTACCAGTAATACACAAAATAATTTATTAAACCAGGTGAATGATTTTTCAGTTTCCATCAGTAGTCGATTTTCTGGAGGCTTGAATACCAGTACTCTTTCTAATATGGATAATGGGTGTTATGATTATGTCAGTTCTCACCCTTCATTCATTAAACTATGTACGTTCCATAAAAAGATCTGCTCTCCCGCTTCAAAATCAGCAGGTAAAAACTATTTATTACGATTGTTTAAAGGAACTAAAAATCTCTCACCAAGTACCAGTCTACAGTACTGCATTTTTAAAATCACCAGTTTTGATCGGAATAATACATCCCAGGATTTACATTCCAATCCATTTAATTTCTGAACTGAATCCTGATGATATGCGTTTTATGCTGCTACACGAATTACAGCATTACCGCCACAAAGATACATTAATTGGCTTCCTCATGGTCATAAGCAATATTCTCTACTGGTTTAACCCTTTTATTTGGTATGCTTTAAAAGAAATTCACTGTGACCGTGAACTAGCCTGTGATTCTGCTGTATTGCAGATGATTTCTACTGACGAATACCAGGCTTATGGAATGACACTGATTAATTTTGCAGAGAAACTGTCCTCGTTTTCCTCTCCACTAGCAGTTGGAATGTCTGGAAATTTCAGGCAGATGAAACGACGTATTCTCAACATCGCTATTTTTAGGAAAGAAACTCTTTATCAAAAAATGAGAGCATTGATAATTTATCTGGTCATTAGTGCTGTTTTTATTGGATGTACACCCATTTTATCCATCGGTGCCTCTACGCAAGACGTATATCATTTTCATGATACAGACAAAAATATCTCTCTGCTAGATGTATCAGCGATCTTTGGATCATATGATGGATCATTTGTTTTGTATGACAATCATTTGGATTCCTGGAAAATATATAATCTTGAAGAAGCCAACAAACGTATTCCACCAGATTCTACCTACAAAATATACGATGCATTATTAGGGTTAGAATCCGGAATCATCACACCAGAACACTCTTCCATGGCATGGAATGGTGATGCCTTTCCTTTTCCATCCTGGGAAGCTGATCAGGATTTAAACTCTGCTATGCAAAATTCCGTTAACTGGTATTTCCAGGCAATTGATTCGCAGCTCGGAATTAACAGAGTCCAGGGATTTTTGAATAAAATAGAATATGGAAACCAGACAACCAGTTCAAATCTGGATTTATACTGGTCCGATTTTTCATTAAAAATCTCGCCTTTAGAGCAAGTAACATTATTGAAAAAATTTAACACAAATGAATTCCATCTAAATTCCCAAAATGTATTTTCTGTTAAAAATGCTATAAAAATTGCCAGTACACCTAATGGTAATTTCTACGGAAAAACTGGAACCGGTCGTGTCAACGGACAGGATATCAACGGCTGGTTTATCGGATATGTAGAAACTTCCGATAACAGCTATTATTTTGCAACCAATATCCAAAGTGATTCTAATGCAACTGGCAAAAAAGCATTTGAAATCACTTCTGATATACTTAAAAAAATTACATATATGGAATTAACAAATATGAAAGGGCTGATAGTTGTTATCAGTTCTTTCTTTTTATTCTATATTGATATTTGGGAACTTCTTTCGTACCATTATTCAGAATTTTATTCCCCATATATTTAAAACTCTTATCATCGTTGAACTTAACAGTCAGCTCACTTGTAATAACGGCATCATTACATATAAATGTATCACATACAGCATCAACAACCAGCACATTGTTTCCCTCTCCGCTATCTCTTATTTCAACGACCTCCGGTAAAGATGTTCCAAAATAAGTAGGGCTATAATTTAAACAACCTAATCGTTCCCAGTCATAAGTTTGATGTTCCGAATCAAATACTGCCCATTTTTTAATTTGCTCCGCTGTTATCGGCAAAAACTCCATTATCAGATTTTCAAACTCTTCTGCCGGAATTCCACTTGAGTTACCTGAAAACTCATATCTCTCCCCGTATTTCATTCGATATAAATATTCATATAAACCATTATAATCTAACCCTTCCATATCAGATCTATCCCAATCAGAACATAAAAGATTATTCCCCTGATATCCAAGCAAATACACACACCTCTTTGAAACTTCCCTGCATTCATCACTTAAAGGTTTAATTCTTATCATAGAACTGCCATCAACCGCTTCTGATACTTCCGGATATTTTGGAACACATAGCGTATAACCAAACCAGCCTTTTTCTGTATATTTCCATTCTTCTATCCTTGTATACGAAACATATACAATAGATGGATTGTCGTTCATACCCCAAACAGCTTTCACAGCCAGCAAATACATATCTGTCCCATCATAATTGAATTTGAGTCTTTCTATCCCACCATCCCTGTTAATCCTATATAAGACGATATCTCCTGTCAGATCCTGTTCTGCCCTGAAAAGAAATTCTTCCATTTTAGAATAATTAGCCATATTTGAATACGGTGCTGATGTAATAACGGGGACATTTTTTTCCTTTAATACTTCCTGCATTTCTTCCATTACTGTCTCAGAAACTACTATATTCGATGAAGTTCCTTTATCCGCCTTTTGATAAATGGCTTTCATCTGATTCATAACATTCTTACAATCTTCAATAGCTTCTTCTTTCACGACTTCATCTGCTGGCAAATCATATCCTCTTTCTTGTACAGCATAATTCGCAGTTTCCTGTGAAATATATTCTAAATCAGCCCCTTTACATTTTGTATTTCCTATGAAAAAGCATCCCAAAATAAATAAAACACTCACCATCTTTTTCAGTTTTCTTTTTGTACTCATATCAATTATCTCCATAACATTCCTCCCACTTTTCGTCTGATAATCTTTCCGTATACCAGGTAACCTCTATTTCTGACCTTGATACATAATTGGATACATATTGAAATCTATCTTTATCTAACAGCCGAATGGTTACGCTATGACAAAACGCCTGATCTAATTCTTTTTGTGGCCATACCGCACTTACTTCCAGTGTTATTGTTCCATCTTGATTTTCTATGTAGGAAACAACTTCCGGATATGGAATATATGGTGTGGGAGCAAAATCATATACGATTCCTCTGGTTCGATACCGATATGTCTGTGTTTCCGTGTGAAATACCGTTCCTGTCTGCAGTATCTCTGCGCTTATATTAAAATATTTTTGAAATATCGCTTCAAATGATTCTTTTGGGATTTCATAAGTCTTTCCTTCCTTAAATTCATCAGTTTTTTCTTCCATTGAAAGTAAACGGTCAAAAACATCATAAAAATTTATTCCATCATAATTTTTTTCACTCCAATTAGAAGTAAACAATTTATTAAGTGTATATCCAAAAGGAAGTATATATTTTGGATTCAGCTCCCTGCATTTTTTATTTAACGGCACTACCCGAAAGGCCCGATATCCAGACGGTCCATCATATCCAGCCGGATGATATTCTTCCATAAAGAAATACCCATTTTCTGTATATTTCCATGAATTAGCTCTAAACTCATGATAATATGTTTCCTGCCAAGTATCCTCTTTCCATTTAAAAGAGCTTACTTCAACGTCTATTTTCCCCTGTTTGGTTTTCAGATCATACCGAATAAAATGATCTCCTGCTATAACTTGAAATATAGTAGTTTTTCCATTTTTCTCTTTTTCTGCTTTTTTCAAAAAATCATCTACTTTAATACTTTGAACCATATCCAGCTGATTGTAGGAATCAATTACTGCATATCCATATTTTCCAAAATAATCCATACTTTTTTGTATTGTACTCAGCTCATATAGTGCATTTTCTTTCGCAGCATTCTCATATATGCTCTGATAGTCTTCTGCCAGCATTTCACACTCTCTGTAAATTTTTTCTTTCGTATCTTCAATTGTCTTTTTCTGCTCTTTCTTTATGCCACATCCACTACAGACAGCAAGAAAAATAACTCCCCAAAATATTTTCCAAATTTTTTTCATATCATTTTCCTCTTACATTTGTAATATTTAAAGGTAAAAATTATTCATTACCGAGATATTCATCCAGTATCGCCTTATCCTTTTCCACCACATAACCGCTTCCTCCAATATCTTTCACATTCTCTACCATACTGATGAGCAAAATAGGATTCTCTGTATCTCTATCTGTAGTAAAAACTGTAAACCAGCCAATTTCTGTTCCAGATGTATCTTCTTTTGTAGCTTTCAGTTCCGCTGTTCCGGTTTTTCCTGCTAATCTAATGTCTTCCCGGCATGCTCCATAACCAGTTCCTTCCGGGTTATTCACTACACCCTCTAGCCCCTCCATAACCTCCAAAACAATCTGTGGTGAAAAAGCATCTTTTATCCAGATTTCACTGGAAATAGTGCTTCCCCATCCGCGCTGAAGATATGGCTTTATCATATTTCCATCATTTAGAAAAGCCGTATAAATGCTTGCAAGATGCAAAGGATTTACCAGAATCTGTCCCTGTCCATACCCACTGTCAGCAAGCTGGATTTCTGTTTCTATCTTGTCCGTATTAGAATATTGGGACTCTGACATTTTAATATCAAATGGAAGTTCCTGATTAAATCCTATTTGATTTAGAGACTGCATCAGTTGATCCGCACCAATTTTTAATGCTGCTTTTGCAAAATAAATATTATCTGAATAAATAAGCGCATTTTTCAAGATCACAGGTGCATAATCATGAAGTGTAGTCACTGTAGAACCTCCCCACGAGGAATCTTTCTGCCACGCCAGACCCTCATTTCCAAAATCGTCATTTGCAGTAAATGCCCCCACTTTTAATCCAATTGCAGCAATTACAGGTTTAAAAGTTGAGCCTGGACACCATGTCTGGCGAAAGCGGTTGTATAAAGGCCTGTCTTCATTTTCATTTAATGCACTCCACTGGCTGTTGTCCATTCCACGTACAAAATCATTATTATCATAAGATGGCGTACTTACCAACGCCAGTACTTCCCCTGTATAAGGATTCAAGGCTACAGAACATCCTCTGTCTTCTTTAAATTGTTCATAAAGAGTACTTTGAAGATCGCCATCAATCGTAGTATGGATATCTTCTCCATCTTTTTTAGGCTCATATGCAATGACACTTTTTTTATTTCCATTTGCATCTACAATACAGATCTCACACCCATCTGTCCCTTTTAGTTCTTTTTCATAAAGCGTTTCCAGTCCCGTCTTTCCAATCACACTGTTTGTACGATACCCTTCCCCTTTATGTTCCTGCAAATCCTCGGCTGTAACCGCCTGTACATACCCTACCAGATGAGAGGCAGCTTCTTTTAGATAATAAGTTCGTACTTCTGCATCTAGTATAACATAATACCTGGAATCTTCAATAATGTGTCCTGCTTTTC
>NZ_JAYFUY010000032.1:0-20976 GCF_059933065.1 Blautia sp. HA3515
TTATTAAATTGATCAAAACAAGGTGATGGGGAAAATTAATCGTTTAATCATCATGTTTTGATTGTCATGCAGAAGTACGACAATATGATTCTCTAAGACATCCTAAAGGAATTAAATTCTCTGAAAAAGAACTTGTATTACATAGAGATAATTGGTATGAAAAGGTAAAAACAGAGTAGTCAGCAAGAGAAAAATAATGCTATCAAAGAACCAATAAAAATTCATCATGAACAGAATTACCAGAATGCTTCATAAGGCGAATGTCGGAAAGGATATATTAGTCTGCTTAGAAGGAGCTATGGGAATGGTTCACGATGAACAGGCAGAGACATTGAAAGAAGCAAAATTATTAGGGGATTTTGTTCAGTATATATTTGATGTGATGGATATGGATCTTTTTTTAGAACCTTGCGATCAAGTTATGACAGCTTATAATTTATCTGAAAGTATAAAAGAACTGGATGATGCAGGTTTTTGGGTTTTTGTAGGAAGAGAAAACCGTAAAGTAACAGGAGGAATTCAAGGGTCAGAAATATTACCAGTATCAATAGTTCGTATTGTAAAAAAGATAGTAAAGAAATCATAAAGTATGAATTATAGTTAAAAAATTTGATTGCTGCATAAGAGAAAACAATGACGATGTCTCATATATTATTTATTTTGGATGATAACCAGGAAAGTGGATTTTTAATATACAATGGATTCTGATTATGAGATATTAGAACTGAGAGATACAGTTTCTGAAAATCAAGTAAGAATATCGCTATGGGAATTGGAAAATTCGTGAATATCTTGAAGTGAGAGATTAAGTTTTCATCGACATAACTAGATGACATAATAATAACGGAGAAGTTGAGTGAGTTGTAGAAAGCAATCCTTGTGTTTGTGCAATTAGACACGGTGCTAGCACCATGCAGATAGTGTGATAGGGAGAAGCATTCGTGATACCCGTATGATACCTGTTTGATTGAAAACTATGAATAAGTGCATGGTTTGGGGGATATTATGAATATAAAAATCCGCAAAGGGCAATCATATATTTAACGATTATGTTATATTTGCAGGGAGTTCGAGTAGCGGACTAAATTGCGAAAAATCCCATAAATAAAGGCTTTGCGGGCTGTCTGGATGTTCCAGTGGAGTGGCAAATGGAGTTAAAAAATATTTTTTTTCTTTGTTTTCTTTCCGGAGTTATCTGAGATTTTCGAAAGTAACTATGTCTAAAGTAAAATATAATTAGTGTGAATATGAAGAACAGTTTGTTTTGATGGAAATATTTTCCGTCAGGGCAGACTGTTTTTTTATACCCTTTTTCAGTTGCATTAAAAACTCCATGGTTCAGCGATAAACACATATGGAAGTGGATTAGATTATAATGATAGTAAAACAGCATGGCGGCGTCCTCCCGTGGGCCGCCATGCCTTTAACTGCTGGGAATGACAGAAGAAAGCAGCGGCCTTGATTTCTCAAAACCGCCACCAGTGAATATAAATTAAGCGTGAAAATGGGTCTGCCCAGACGGTTTTTTTCTTTTCTGCCGCTGGGCAGATGTTTTTTCTTTTAGATACATGATAAAGGGAATTTTTGAAGATTCCATAAACAATTCCAAAAATGGACGGACATAAAAGACGTCCATTACACTATCGGAAAATCAGCAAGGAAGTTTCATAGTAACCTTTGGCGCCGCCGGTTTCTTTTGAATTTTCTAAATAAGCTGACCATTATGTTGTTCCATAATCGAATTTGTAAATATAGATTCTTATACCAAGTGTAACTTTGAATTGCGGCTTTGATCGCCCATATAGAACCGTTCCTGTGCGTGGCATAATGCCTCTTTAGAAAACCCTGTTCCCTCGTCTGTGACTGAAATTTCCCACGAGTTCGTTGTTACTCTGAACATCCACATAAAGCGTTCCGCCTTGCGGGGAGTAGTCCAGCCCATTACTGATAACATTCATAATAGCACGTTCTATCAGCACCCTATCAAATTTCAGCATTTGAGGGAGTGAAACAGTATTCATTTGCAGCCGGATTTCTTTTGTCCGGCATAGTGATTCCATATAACCGAACAAGTGCTGCATGAACGCTGGCAAGTCTATACTTTCAATATGGAGCTGATAACCAACCGCCGCCCGTGATATATCAATCAGGGTTTGAATATATGACTGCATCTGGCCGGAGCTTTCCACGACGTAACCAGCGTATAATCGTTGCTCATCATCAAGATTTGTTTCTGTGAGTAAATCAGCATTTCCTTGAATAACCGTCAGAGGCGTTTTCAAATCATGGGCAAGCGCGGCGATTTGCTCTTTCCTGTGTCTGTTCGGTTTTCCATTGCCGTTCTAACGAAATTTTCAGATTATCTTTCATATCTGAAAAAGATGCAAGGACATCTTCAAACTCTTTGATTTTGGCGTGTCCTACTTCAAAATCAAGGTTTTGCTTTGAAACCTCCGCAGTTGCTTCAAAAAGCGGGGTCAGTTGTGTACGCAGGTTCTTAGCAAATCTGGCGGTCAGTATGATAATGACCAGCAGCGAATTTACAGCCATCAGGATAAACGCAAGCGTGTCAGGAGATGGAAAATATTCCGGTAGCCATGACACTGTAAATTGAGAACCAATATAATACCTTAAAACGCAAAATTCGTTTTCCCGGACAACAAGTGCAAACTGCCTCCCCGTAGCATATTCAATATATTCTCCCTTTGCGTACAGCAGGGCAATTTCTTTTTCATCATCGTCCATATTGCTGTAAAGCTCATTAAAGTTCTTGTCCAGAATTAAATAGCCGCATCCCTGTGGAATCACAACCTTTGTAATATCCGGGGCAATCGTCAGCGTTGGAATGATCTCTTTTACCTGCAATTCACTTAGATTTGCTCTTGTAGCTAATCCAGCATTTACAGCAAGTCCCTCCAAACCAAAAGGGACAATAATTGCCGCTACCAGCATGACAATGAGGGAGATAGCAAACTGGCGAAACAATATTTTCAATGTAGGTTTCTTTTTCACTCCCATTTATATCCTATCCCCCATACGGTGCTGATCGGACTTATTTTGAAATGCTCCAATTTCGCACGAATATTTTTTATATGCGTTGAGATCGTAGAGTTATCGCCTATTCCATCAAACCCGAAAACGGCTTCATAGATTTGTTCTTTTGTAAAAACCTGTCCCCGGTTTTTCGCGAGGTATTCACAGATTGAATACTCGCTTTTGGTAAGGGGAACCGGCTGTTCTGAAACATACAGTACCTTTGCGGAAAGGTCAAATCTTATATCAGGCTCAAATGAAAGTGTGCTGTGATGCTCCCTTTTTTCTCTGCGTAAATGCTGTCCGCGACACGGGCGCGAAGCTCCTGAATACGAAAAGGTTTCGTAATATAATCATCCGCACCGATGCCCAATCCAAACAATATATCTTCCTCTAATGTCTTTGCGGTCAGAAAGAGAATCGGGCAGTCTACCATATTCCTGATCTGTTTGCAAAACTCAAACCCGTCTGTGCCAGGCATCATCACATCCAAAAGAATGAGGTCATAGAAATGCAGCTTTTTGGTGTCTACATCATCCGCATTTTGACAGACTGTTATCAAATATCCCTCTTTCCCCAAACTGTTCTTAATCAATTCCAAGATAGAAACTTCATCGTCAACTACAAGTAAGTGGGTCAAAAAATCACCTCCCGCCCCATTATACCACATTGTCGAGGTTACTCATCATTATTTTTAATGTCAGCTTTCCGATACTCATTGTTGATATTTACAGCTACGGCATTGCTTATATCCACATCCACAATACTGTAAACGTAGCCGAAACTGAAATCTTCCCCCGCCACATTTTTGAAGCGTTTCGATA
This sequence comes from Blautia sp. HA3515, assembly GCF_059933065.1. Taxonomy (NCBI): domain Bacteria; kingdom Bacillati; phylum Bacillota; class Clostridia; order Lachnospirales; family Lachnospiraceae; genus Blautia; species Blautia sp. HA3515. The sequence continues at coordinate 3,858 of NZ_JAYFUY010000032.1, forward strand.
CCTGCCCGATTTCTTCTTGCAGTTCTGACATTTCAAGACATTCATCCGTTATGGTATATGTCAGGCCGTTGTATGAAATTTCATCATAGTTTGCGGCGTTCAGCTCATAATACGGCAGAGATTCATTTAACGCCTTATTTTTATCGGCGGTATCGCGGAGCGCACCGCAGGCCGATAAGCATATAAGACTTACAAGCACAATTACCACGGCAAACAGGCACTTTTTATTCACTGTTTTTACCTCCCTCCCAACCATGAAACCAAACCAAACTGGCAATCAGCAGACAAACAGTGCAGCATACAGAAATAATCATACCGCTGAAAAAATCGGTTTTTACCTGTGCATACAGTTGGGGGCTATCCCATGCAAGCACAGTGTAATCCATAGCACGAACGCCCCAGGCCCAGGGAATATATTTCCATGTAGCGTCACCAAGCCCTGTTATCATAAGGGCAGCTATTAAACTCCCTGCAATTCCCAGCATCCGATCTGATAGACTACCTTTTCCGAAGCCTCATTCCCACAAACAAATGAATCAGGTAAATGGGAAGCATGGTAATCAACAATAGAATCCCTGCTTTCAGGTAAAGGCTTGCCGGAGCATCCCTATATAGTGCAGCGAATGTTCCTAACGCTAAAAATGTTGCGCCAAAAGCACAGATCATCAGAAAACGAAGTTTACCAATATACGTTGCCATGCGAGATGGGATTGTTCCCAACAAAAGCTGATAATGCCCGGCCTGATTTTCGATCTGAACAACCAGGCCCACAATAATGCCGATCAGAAACGGGAACGCAACGGCCAGCACTTCCAGATAGGCACTGATTTTGGTTGCCAGTTCCCATCTGGATATATGATAGTAACCCGCAAAAATCGCCGCACATATAATCGGAATCATGCTGTGCATATAGAGCAAAATGCTATGTTTACACTTCTGATATTCTGCTTTCCAGCAGCGAACCACAGATACCATAGTTACCCCACCTCCTTTTTCTCAAACCATCTTGCAGTTAAAAATGACAGCGCCGCAAACCAGGCCAGCGAAATGACCAATACAAGTATAATCATCCAAAATGCCATTGCCGTACTCTGATCTGCAACCGGCTCACCATTAGGCAAAATACCTAACACGGAAATCATAAGATGCGGCACCCAGCTATACGGGCAGATCATCCACAAAGAGGTTGTAGCCGTGAAAATCCCTAAAACGCTTCCAAGTCCGGCATTAAGAATAACCGTGACAAAGATACCAACTTTTTTTGATAACCATAAGCACAGCGGAACTTCCCATAGGCTTGCAATGACAATACAAGCTGTTCCGGCCGCAGCCTGCCAAATTCCGATTGTCAGGGGAATTTCGTTGATAACTAATATTGCAAAACCGCCCAACAGATTTAGCGCCAGGAAAATGAAATTCCCCACACAGGAGTAAATACCGGCCACTCCAATTTTTGCTTTCCAGACTTTGTTCTGCGAAACAGGCAATGAAGCAACGGCACGATATTTTCAGTTTGCCATTATCCCGCTGTTCAATCAAGGCACAGGTGAGCGTAAGGAATCCAGGATAAAGCAGGATATACCACCAATTATAAGAATTGAGCTGGAACCAAAGAGGGGCAAAAAAGTTCATAAGCGCAGTTACAAACGGGGCCAGAACGATCAGCGTTTTTGTGAAAGTTCTCTTATGCTTTAGGTTCTCTGCCTGAATATATGCCATCTCCATTTAATATCCCTCCTTACCATTTCTGCGAATAACATCCATAAAGAGTTGTTCCAAATCTTCACCGGCGCGAAGCTCTCCCTCATATCCAAGGACGCCGCCAGCAATGATACCCACATGATCTGCAATCTGCTGGACTTCTGACAGAATATGGCTGGACAAAATAACTGTAATCCCTTTGCAGGGAAAAGAGCGAATTAACTCTCGAAGTTCCTCAATCCCTAAAGGGTCAAGGCCGTTAGTCGGTTCATCCAGAATCAAAAGCTGGGGACTGTTCAGCAATGCAATAGCAATACCAAGCCGCTGCTTCATACCAAGAGAAAACTGCCCGGCCCGTTTCTTGCCGGTATTCGTGAGCTGGACAATTTGCAATACCTCGTTAATTCGTGCATCGTCCAGGCCGAGCAATGTAGTTCTGACTTTGAGATTTTCGTATGCAGTCAGATTTTCGTAAAGCGGGGGCATCTCAATCAAAGCACCGATATGCTCCAGATCATTCCGCTTCCACGGGTGGCCGTCAAACTCGATGCTTCCCGATGTGGGGCGCAAAATGCCGGTGAGCATTTTTAAGATCGTGGATTTGCCAGCCCCATTCGGCCCCAGCAGACCATAAACCGAGTTGCGCCGGATGTTCAGTGACACATTGTTTACCGCCATTTGCCCCTTGAAATTTTTGCAGAGGTCAGTCGTTTTCAAAATCATATCCATATAATCAAGTCCTTTCTTTGATTTTACGGATAGCATACCGGGCAATTTTGAAGATTTCATAAAGATTCCCGAAAACAGAATATGAACAATACACCGTAATCATTCTACGATTTCATTTTGGGGCTTGTGAGAACAAATTCACAATCCCAATTTTAAACCTATCGAATTCGATAGGTTTAAGGCGGAATCTGGAGATAATGCTTTTACGTTGACACCGCAGCAATGGATGCAAGCATTGTTGTTACGCATAGATTGGATGAAAATGTGCTTAAACAGTACGACAGAATTATAGTGCTGCATAATGGTAAGGTTGAGGAATGCGATATTTTTGAGAAGTTGTTGGAGAAAATTGTTTAAGATGTAAGCACCTGCAACGAATTTGAATAATACACAAAATTACTACATTACTACATATTAAAAAATACGATTGACACCATATGCGATACCACATATAATATAAGTGGGAGGTATAACAAATGTCAAAATGGGATAAACTGATAACACGTATATGCAATTTATCGAAAGACCTCCGGTTTGATGAGTTACGGAAGGTATTGGAAAGCTACGGATACGAAATGAATGCACCAAGAAGTGGAAGCAGTCATTACACGTTCAGAAAGCAAGGGTGTACGCCAATTACAATACCAAAGCACGAACCAATCAAGAAAGTATATGTAGAAATGGTAAGGTGGATTGTAGAAAGCGAGGCGAAGAATGATGAAGACGCTGAATGATTATATGGCAATGTCCTATCGCATGGAAATTGTGGAAGACAGAGATGAAGGCGGATTTGTGGTTTCTTATCCGGATTTGCCTGGTTGCATTACTTGTGGTGAGACAGTGGAGAGTGCGGTAGCAAATGCACTGGATGCAAAAAAAGCATGGATTGAAGCTGCATTAGAAGATGGTGTAGAGATTCATGAGCCAGACAGTCTGGAAGACTATTCTGGACAGTTTAAATTGAGAATTCCGAGAAGCCTGCACAGATCACTGGCAGAACATTCTCAGAGAGAAGGAATCAGTATGAATCAGTATTGCGTGTACCTTCTTTCTAGAAATGATGCAGTGTTCTCAAAATAAATGTGGTCAAACTTATTTACACCATTTACAATAAGCTGGCAACAAATTGGCAACAGAAAATCAGCGAGCCAAAATAATATATGCAACAGAAATAAAATAAAGGCGAAAAAGATACGAAACTTAAACAAATATATTTAAGAGCATCTTTAGACTTGCCGAGTTTGAGTAAAAGCCAGTGGGTTGTATAAGAAAGATTTTGTTGCGAGAAGCTGTATCTATTCCAATATTGTTGTAGTGGGAAAAAAGCAACGGGTACAGTATCTTGTAGAAGAATTACGAGAAACACAGATTGTTATGAAAGAGATCACCGAGCAGATACTGTCCGGTGATTTCTTCATGTCTGGGGAAAGTTACAAGGAACTTAAAGAAGATTATCTGGCGTTTATGATTACGATGGTGGATATTCTGAACGGAGCTGCGTATTTATTTGATAAGAAGCCGGATTCCGATAACAGGCATTGGAAAGAACAGCAGGAGATTCAGGAGTATTGTGAAGCAATCAGGGGAGATATTAAAGGGAAAGAGATGAAAAATCAGTTGTAGAAAATCCCGATAATAGATATAATATAAGAAAGAAGATGAGAAATGTATAATCCTTAGATCACAGAAAGGAATAGCTGAAATGTGCGGAACAATGCAGGAAATTATAGACAGGGAGCGTTATGACGCAGATATTAAGGCAAGAATGGATGTAGCACTAAATTTGTGGTCAGAAGGTGAGAATGATCTTGATAAGATTTCGAGAACTACAAAATTATCAATAGAACAAGTGAAAAGAGCGATAACGGCTGCCTAGTCTGCTCTGAACTTCAATAGAAAGGACGTGATATTATGGTAACAACAGAATCTGTAACTATTAAAGTTCCGGTAGGAATGTCAAAATATCTGGTAACTATGAATCCGGAAACAGAGCTTACCCGAAATGCACTGTTGCTGTATCCATATATACTGAATCAGACGATATCCCATGGTCGTGCGGCTGAAATTCTGGGAATCAGAAAATCAGAGTTGATTGATTTGTATGATAAGCTAGGATATTCCTATTTTGATATGACGATGGATGATCTGGATGATGAACTGAATACTTTCAGAGAACTCAAAAAGAAGGAGGCTGCGGTTTGATTGTTGTCTCTGATACAACACCGCTGATATCACTTCTTAAAATCAACCGTATAGATTTGCTGGAAAAGCTGTTTGGAGATGTTCTGATTCCGCAGGCAGTATTTGATGAGCTGACAGCCGATGAACGTTTTCAGCTTGAAGCGAATCGGATTAGACAGACGAAATTTATCATAGTGAAACCTGTCAACAATCCGGAATCTGCCAATATATTAAAAAGAGCCACAGGTCTTGATCAGGGCGAGAGTGAAGCGATTGTTCTGACAGATGAATTAAAAGCAGATCTGTTATTGATGGATGAAGCAAAGGGAAGAAACGTATCAGCACAGATGGGGCTTAGAATCATGGGGACGATAGGGATTCTTATGGCTGCTTATGAGGAACACGAACTGACTTCGGATGAAGTGAGAGAATGCGTGGATGGTTTGCGACGTGCCGGACGGCATATCGGACAGCGGCATTATCAGATGCTGTTAAGCAGACTGAAAGATTAAAAACTTCTGGTTCTATAGCAGTACCGTGGTTCTGGATTGGTTCTAAAAAGTTCTGAAACGAGATGCAGGATAGAAAAAAATTGAAAATAGTAGTAAATCTGACGTCTGTATCCAACCAATTTTACACCATGTTACAGAGAACAAGGTAGAGTTTGAATAATTTTCAAAAGCTCGCAAAGCCTAGTAAAATGGGCATTTGCGAGCTTGTTTTTTGCCTTGTGATACTATTTTGGTACTAAAGTGAGCTGTGCAGGAATAGAAAATTGATGGCTTGGAATGCTTGCATTTCACAGACAGCAGTTTTCTATTCATATAGGGCGAACGCCATCCATCGAGATGAAGCTGTAAATAACGATGAATCAGTGCATACTGCACGGTCATGAATGCCGATCTGGCAAGTAAAAAACATGCTCGTGTCCGGGCAAAAGAATCGCGGGGCACGCGAGGATAGCTTGTAGATACTTGGCTCAGTAGAGCTCTTGAGCAAGAAGCCCCGATTTCAAAATCAGGGATTTATGAGGTGGGAGCATGTCGCGGAATACTTGAAATAGGTTGTAAAAAATATATAGAAACAGAAAAGCTGTAAAAATCTACGTTGAATTTTACAGCTTGTTGTGTATAATAAAAGTAACAGAAGCAATATGAATATGGATCGCACAGTAGGTTGTGTTCATGAGCGAGAAGCGAAAGTGAATGTTCGCTTTATTAAGGAAAGGAGCTGAAAGAATATGGCTAATATTTTACCAGTATCTGATTTGAGAAATTATAATGAAGTCCTGAAAAACTGTCATAAAGGAGAACCGGTATATCTGACCAAGAATGGCAGAGGGCGTTTTGTGGTTATGGATATTGAAGATTACGAGCGTGACCGTGCAGAGAAAAAGCTTCTGCTGAAGCTACAGGAAGCCGAAGAAGCAGTGAAAGATGGCGAAGGTTGGCTGGATCTGGACGAACTGAAAGCACTTGTGGGGGAATAAGATGTTAAAATTGCGGATCAATCCGATTGTTGCCAAGGATCTTAAGAATATCCGGGATTACATTGCCGAAGATAATGAAGATTATGCAGCAAAGACTATAAAGGAAATTTACGGTAAATTTGAAAATCTCCAGATGTTTCCAGGGATGGGTGCAGATCTCTCAAAACGAGTCAGCTTTCGGACGGACTATAAATATGCGATATGGGAAGATTATGTGATTATCTACAAGGTAAGCAACGAGTATGTAGAAATCTATCGTGTCATTAATCGGTATCAGGATATTACAAGAATTTTTGATTGATAACAGAAATATGATAACAAATTGATAACACCGTTCAGTACAGACCGTGGACTTTGGACAGTGGAACACATATAAAACCAGATAGAACCAGATAGAACCATAATCCCTATACAAAAGTGTATAGTGATAAGATTTTATTTGCGAGTTTGAGTAATATAGTTATATCGTTGGGTAATAAAGGGGACGTTTTGCGTTCCCTTTTATGGTAGATGGATGGATTTTATTAAAATTGGAAAATATATTGCAAGTAAACGAAAGTCCCTGGGGATGACACAAAAGCAACTGGCAGAAAAATTAGGTATGAGTGATAAGTCGGTTTCTAAATGGGGGCGGGCGTCAGCCTTCCGGATGTATCTGTTTATAAAGAACTTTGTTCAATTCTTGGTATTAGCCTCAATGAGTTTCTGGCTGGAGAAGATATAGCCTAAAAGAATATAATTCAGAAGTCAGAAACAAATATTATTGAAGTAATCAGAGACAATATAAAACTGAGAAAAAATAAGAAATCACAGGAGCATGAGGATGATGAGAAAGAATAGCGTACTTCGAAAATACATGTCGTCGCTTCTGTTATTTTGTTATTTGAGATAATAGCAATCATATTGTGAATTGCTAAGGATAATCGGAGATGGTGCGGCTATGCCTGTTGGACAGCGATGGTGCTGGTTTGTCCTGCAAAGGCTTTACATTAGGATAAAAATATCAACAATGAATAAACATGTATTCCTATTGACATAGTAGGAATATACATTTATGCTGTAATGCAGAGGAATAAAATAAAAGAGCAAAACAAAGGAGCAAATAAACATGAATGACATTTCTAGAGAAGAGGCATTTGATTTATTAAAAAAATATAATAAAGATCCATTTCATATTCAGCATGCACTTACCGTGGAGGCTGTGATGAGATGGTACGCGCGGGAACTGGGCTATGCATCAGAAGAGGATCATTGGGGAATTATCGGTTTACTGCATGATATTGATTTTGAACTTTATCCTGCGGAGCATTGTCTGAAAGCACCGGAGCTTTTAAAAGAAGCCGGTGTATCAGAGGATATCATCCATGGGGTTGTTTCTCATGGATATGGAATTACCGTTGGGTGTGGGAAAACGCCGGATGTGGAACCGATACATGAGATGGAGAAAGTGTTGTTTGCTGTGGATGAGCTTACGGGGCTGATCTGGGCAGCTGCACTTATGAGACCGTCTAAGAGCACAAAAGATATGGAACTGAAATCTTTGAAAAAGAAATATAAGAGCAAAGGATTTGCAGCAGGATGTTCAAGAGAAGTAATCGAGCGTGGCGCAGATCAGCTGGGATGGCCTCTTGAGAAATTATTGACAATGACACTTCAGGCGATGGCTGACAGCGAAGAATGATGAAGACGCTGAATGATTATACGGCAATGTCCTATCGTATGGAAATTGAGGAAGATAAAGATGAAGGCGGATTTGTAGTTTTTTTATCCGGATTTGCCTGGTTGCATTACTTGTGGTGAAACAGTGGAGAGTGCGGTATCAAACGCATTTGATGCAAAAAAGCATGGATTGAGAGAAGCTACATTAGAAGATGGTGTAGAGATTCATGGACCAGACAGTCTGGAAGACTATTTTGGACAGTCTAAACTGAGAATTCCGAGAAGTAAGATATAAGACTTAAACAAATCTACTTAAGAATATCTTTGGACTTGCCGAGTTTGAATAATAATAATTGTCCATTTGTTCCACACAGTACACAATAATGCTAATTAGTACAGGCAGTCGATTAGAGTGCCTGTATTTTTACGTTTAAAAGAAATTTTATTTTCTGTTAAAGATAAACAAATTGTTTGTAATTCCTATATAGCAACTATAATGTCTATTTGCTCTAGGCTATAAAAATGATAGCATTTTCCATTTTTAAACTCTGGAAAAAAATCTTTTTCTTTTCGTAAAACTTTTAAAAGTTCTGATATGTTTGAAAATTCGCTTATGATTAATAGCTTTTGTGCATTCTGCTGTTTTGCTCACTTATATATAAAAAGTATATAAATAATAAATTACAAAAAAGACTTGAGTATATAGTAAGTATATACAATATAATGAAGAATAACAAAAGAAAAAAGGAGGCCAAACATGTTAGAAACAAATAATTTTTTTCATGCCACGCGTATAGTTGAGGGATACGGAGTGTTAAAAACAGTAGGCGAAGAATGTAGCCATTTAGGCTTTAAAAAAGTACTTGTAATTACAGATTCTTTTTTAGCATCATCTGAGCACTATAAAGTTCTGAAGGATAGCCTTGATAAAGAAAATATTGTGAATTATTTATTGACAAATGTAAAACCGAACCCAAGAGCTGAAGATTGTGATGAAATGGCTGCATTTGCAAAAGAAAATCACGTGGATGCATTAATAGCTCTTGGAGGGGGCTCAGCTATGGATCAGGCAAAAGCTGTTGGCGCTGTTGTAACAAATGGAAAAACTACAATAGAATGGGGAGACACAGAATTAGAGAAGAAGATTTTGCCGCTCATTTGCATTCCTACTACTTCTGGAACGGGAGCCGAAGTTACATGGTGTGCAGTTATTACAGATACAAAAAGACAGTATAAAATGACAGTAGGAGACCCTGTTCACATGATTCCTACACTGGCAATTTGTGATCCTGAAATTACATTAGGTTTACCAAAATCTTTGACAGCATCATGCGGAGTTGATGCATTAACACATTGTATAGAAGCGTATACGGTACAATTGCATCAGCCTATTACAGATGCTTTAGCACTTAAAGGTATTTCTATGATTTCTGAAAATCTGGAAAAAGCATATAACGATGGAAGTGACAGAAGTGCAAGAAGAAATATGATGATCGCAAGTACAATTGGCGGCATGTCATTTATTTCATCAAATGTTGGAGCTGTGCATGCATTTGCGGAAACGGTAGGAGCTTGGTTTGACACACCTCATGGAGTTGCCAACTCTTTGTTCTTACCTTATGTCATGGAATATAATATTCCGGCTTGTCCAGAGCGTTTTGTAGATATTGCTTGTGCGATGGGACTCAAAAGAGAAGATGGTATGACAGATGAGGAGTATGCATTAAAAACTGTAGAATATGTTAAAACACTGAATAGAAAATTAAATATACCCACAATTAGAGATATAAAAGGTATTACAGAAGAGAATTTTGAAACTATAGCTGAACGATCTGCAAATAATGTTTTGTCTGCTGACAACGCAAGAAAAATCACAAAGGAAGATTATTTGAACTTAATTATAAAAGCATATAATGATAAATAAATAAAGGGATATACAAATGAAAAAAATAAAAAAAATAGTTGATTTATCTTGGGAGTTTACAGCCGATACACCAATTTATCCGGGAGATCTCGGAACCATCTGTAACAGTTGCAACAACTTTGCAAAAAGAAGGATATAACTTATCAACATTAGTAATGGGAACGCAAACAGGAACACATGTTGATGCACCATATCATTTTTCAAACACTGGAGAAACTATTGATAATATGGAACTGGATTTCTTTTTAGGAGACGCAGTGGTTGTACGTGTTACTGAAAAGAAAGCAGATGAAGCAATTACGATGGAAGATATTGAACCATATAAAAATGACATAACAGAAGGCAAAGTTGTATTATTCAATACAAACTGGTATAAAAAACGTGGGACAGAAGAGTTTTTCCATCACCCATATGTAAATGGAGAAGTTGCGAAGTTTTTAGTAGATAAAGGAATTCGTTTTATCGGTATTGATACTATTAATGCTGACCAAACAGGTGGAACAGAATTCCCGGTGCATGATTTGTTTTCGGAAAAGAGATTAATGATAGGAGAAAACTGGGCATTTTTTGATAAAATTGATTTTGAAAATCCGTATGTTATTGCATTACCAATGAAATTAGTTGGATGTGATGGTTCTCCGGTTAGAGCTATCGCTGTTCAGTGGGAGGTAGAATATTGCGAAAAGCCCATAAATAAAGGATGCTGAACAGTAACTTTAAACAGGTATCTAAATAAAGGTTGTCAAATATTTTCCTGTCATTTATAATTAAGTGACAATCAATCGGCATTGAAAAAAACCTAAATGGATGAGGAGGAATTTCCAATGAACGTTACTGAAATCAGACGACCGGCTGATATGGAAAGAATTACGACACCGGAACTGGCACAGGCTTTTATTGAAGAGCAGGTTAAATTGATCAAAGAACAGGTGGGAGATAAGAAGGTTCTTCTTGCACTTTCTGGTGGAGTGGATTCATCTGTTGTTGCAGCACTTTTGATCAAAGCGATTGGCCAGCAACTGGTATGTGTCCATGTTAATCATGGTCTGCTTCGTAAGGGTGAGCCGGAGCAGGTGGTTGAAGTGTTCCGCAATCAGATGAATGCAAATCTTGTTTATGTGGACGCTACAGATCGGTTCCTTGATAAACTGGCAGGCGTAGAAGATCCTGAGACAAAGAGAAAGATTATTGGTGGAGAATTCATTGAAGTTTTTGCTGAGGAAGCAAGAAAGCTTGAAGGAATTGAATTCCTGGCACAGGGTACGATCTGGCCGGATATTCTTGAGTCTGAAGAAGGTATTAAGGCACATCAGTAATGCCGGCGGGCTTCCGGAAGATATGGACTTTGAACTTGTAGAGCCTGTTAGAATCCTTTTTAAAGATGAGGTTCGTGTTGTTGGTGACCAGCTTGGTCTGCCACACGGTATGGTTTATCGTCAGCCATTCCAGGACCGGGACTTGGTGTTCGTTGTCCAGGCGCTATTACTCGTGACCGTTTGGAAGCAGTACGTGAATCCGACGCAATTCTTCGTGAAGAATTTGAAAAGAATGGACTGGAAGGGAAAATCTGGCAGTATTTCACGGTTGTTCCGGAATTCAGATCTACCGGCATCAAAGACGGTAAGCGTTCTTTTGAGTGGTGCTGTATCGTTCGTGCAGTATGCACTACCGATGTTATGACAGCAACTGTTGCTGAGATTCCCCATGAATTGATGGTTCATATTACAGATCGTATTACGCATGAGGTTGCTGGTATCAATCGTGTGCTTTACGATTTCACGCCGAAGCCGACTGGAACTGTGGAATTCGAATAATAGATTAACATGAGAAAAGACCATAAATAAAAGATCAATAAATAAAAGACTAATAAATACAAGACTAATAAATAAATGACTAATAAATACAAGGCCAATAAATAAAAGACATTTGAAAGAAGATACTGAGGACAATAAAAGAGTTTTGTTTTCAGTATCTTTTTTGGATGGATGTTTTATTTCTCGGAAAACTCCCGGACAATCTGGGCGATTAGATCAAGTTGTTCTACAGACAGGGTTTTTAGCAGTTCGGTAAGTGCATCCAGTGCATGTGGGGCTTTTGTGGTATCATCGAAAAAAGCAGCAGGAGATATCTGTAAATAGTCGCATATATAGAAAAAGCATTGCATGGAAGGGAAGGCCTTTTGGTTTTCAATTCGATTGATATAACTGCCATTCTGCCCTAGGTCCAGGCTCATTTCTCTGGCAGACACTTTTTTCTGTTCTCGTAAGGATGTTAATCTTGAGGCAAAAGTCTCTTCATTTATCATAAACAAACTCCTTTTTCCACACTTTATGATATTATATGATATATTTAATATTTTGATAAGATAATAAAGACATATATTTAACGATAATAAGATAATTAATATCTTTGCAAAAAAGAGTTATCTAAGCTGTGGAAACATTTTCTCCAATAGTTGGTGAGAAATAACATGGAATCCAATAGTTGACGAGAAATAATTTGGAATCCAGGATGACAGATAGAAGTGATATTAACTGGATTGTGCTGAACAGAGAAAAAGAATCTTGCTATCCTGGATAAACAGGACAGCAAGATCTGATAACGGATGTGAGAAAGCTGCTGACTGACATATACAGACCGGGATCAGTCAGGCTATTTTACCAAGACTCTGCATTTAAGAATCTGGCTTCCAGACTGTACGGTGATCATTACATTGCCTTTTTTCAGGGCAAGGATACGGCCTCTTGTATTTACATCTGCTACTTTGGCGTTGCTGGAGGTATAAGTGATCCGTTCTGTGCTGGTCAATGGAGTCAAAAACAGGATGTAGTGTCTGCGTGCCCAGTACCTTTAACGTGATATGACTGGGAACACCTGTGATCTTAGTGGTTCTTACAGGCTGGCTCTGGACAGTTACATAAATACTCCTGGTCAGGCCGCTGGCCAGGGAAAGGGTGATCCGGGTTTTACCTGTGCAGCTTCCTGATTTTACACTACATGCGCCATCCGGTCTTTTGAATACGCGGACGACCTTGGTATTGGCGGATTTCCAGGTGCGGACATAATCACCGTTTGCAAACCCTGCAGCTTTCAGAATGTTTGTAGTCTGATTGAGTTTCAACACAAGCCTGTTAGTAGAAAGCTGAACAGTAGGTGTTAATGCCGCTCCATTGGAACGGTATTCCTCTTTCTGGCAGACAGTACAGGTTCGTACTTGCTGTTCCGGGGAAAATACAGTTGCAGCTGATACGGTTGTCCATGGACCGTAGGTATGCTGCGGGTGATTCGGGTCATAATCATAATAAACGTTTGCATAATGATAGTCTGCCGGATCCAGGTTCAAAAGCTTCCAGGCTTCTTCAGATCCCTCAAAATAAATTTCTTCAAGATAAGATCTGCTGAGAGTGTCCTCTCCGATTCCCTTTACGTTTGCACTGATTCCTAGTCGTTTCAGATTGGTACAGCCATAAAAAATATCATCTCCAAAAGACCGGGCGAAACCTGGGATTCTAAGGCTGGTCAGGCCGGTACAATAGGCAAAAGCGTAATCACCGATGGCAGTAGTGCATTCTTGTAATGTGAGGGATGTAAGGCTGCTGCATTTGTAAAATGCATACTCCTCAATGTGCGTTACACAATCCGTTAATGTTATGTCTGTAAGACTGCTGCATCCATAGAAGCAGTAACTACCGATGTGATTTACAACCTGTGGCAAGATGACGCTGGTTAGGCTGGTACAATTGTAAAAAAGATTATCAGGCAGATTCTGCATTTTTTCAGGGATCCGGATACTGGTAAGACTGGTACATCCGCTGAAAGCATTATATTTAATGTCATTCATATTTTCTGGAAGATCGATCTGAGCCAGGCTGGTGCAGTTTTCAAAAGCACTCTGCCAGATCATAGAAAGACTGGAGGGCAGGGTAATCTTCTGTAAGCTTGTGCAATTGGCAAATGCCATCCAGGGAATATGAAGAGTTCCTTCCGGAATGATAATCTCTTTCAGGGAAGCACAGCCGTAAAATGCCAGATTTCGAATGGTTGTGGTATTTTTGCCTAATGAAATATCTGAAAGTTTGGAGCAGCCTGAAAAAGCGCTTTCCCCAATATCTGTTACTGTGTCAGCCAGATGGATGCTTGTCACATTGCTGCAATCTATAAATGCTTCGCTGCCGATGGAGGTAATACCATTATTCACCACAATGCTGGTGATTCGGTTCTTATGATCGTTCCAACATCCTTTGATGCCATCCGATATGCTGCCGGAGCCTTTCAATATAAGCCTGCCATCTGTATAAAGTGTCCATGTTATGTTGGTATTATAGATCACTCCGCTATCCAGGACTTCAACAGAAGCAGTATTAGTGGTTGTAAGAAATTCCTCTCCATTGGTAACAAAGCCCTCTTCATGGAAAAAGAGTTCCGGGCTGTTATCAAATGAAGCTTCTGCGGCCTGGCTTTTAACCTGGGAAGAAGCAAACACCATTACAGAAGCTAAGATCCCCATAAGTATTTTTTTATGTATCATAAATATTTATCCCCCTGATTTGCCATCTGTCATCCATCATAGCATTCTTTATGTTTAAAAACAATATGCTGTGTGGGCAGTGACAGACGGGAAAACAGGGGGATATTATTACGTATTTAGTTTATAGTAGCTGCAGACTTTCATATATGGTGATGTGGCCGGCTGGAGCTATGGCTGTTTAGTTAAAATCTGCAGGATCCGGATATTTCTCCTTAGAATAGCTGAAACCGTTGTTATACTTAACAGTCAGATACATGGTATCATTTCCGTCTTTGATTTTTACATAACAGATTTTGTCTTTATCAAATTTGCTGGTGATGTCAAGAACCTGATTTTTGTAATATACAGTAACCTTGCCATCAGTAGAATACTCTATGTCAGGAGCATTCAGTTCCTCCATGATCTCATCCTGAGTCAGCGGCCTTTGATTGCCGTCCTGATCTACGGAAATGCCGCCGCCGTTCATCTGTTGGGTTGTACCGTCTGCATTCTGGTATTCGATCTGATAGCTGCTGGAGGAGCCGTCATTGGAGATCTCCATGGTGGCACTGGTCTGATCGCCGTGGATCCACAGCTGGATCGTTCTCTGGATACCGCCTACATTTGCCGCATAAGCGGTACCGGTTCCACCAAGGATCACACATCCGGCGATCACGGCTGCTGCTGTTTTCATTTTTGTTCTTTTCTGAAATCTGGACATAGATTCAACCTCCTGTGATAAATTGTCGGAGGCATGTAATACTGAAAATGCCTGTTTGTATTTTTCTTTATTCGTCATTTTCCCATTCCTCCTTTAAGGATTGTCTGAGCTGTGCACGGCCCCGGGACAGGCGTGTTTTTATGTTGCTTTCGGACTGCTTTAAGATCTGGGCTATTTCCTTTACCGAGTAATCTTCATAGTAAAACAGATGGATCACAATACGGTATTTTTCCGGAAGCTTCAGAACTTCTTCAAACAGATTCCTGGACTGAGTATCCGGAAAGGGCAGTGTTTCCATGTAATCCTCCAGAGAACAACGGTTCCGTCTCCAGAAAGTGCGGGTGATATTTCTTGATTTGTTGATCACCACACGGATAAGCCATGCCCGGATGTGCTGCTCATCTTCAAATTCTTTATTGTTTGTATAATACTGAACAAATGTATCCTGGATCACATCTTCTGCGTCCATCTGATTCTGGCAGATATTAAATGCCACTGCGTACAGATTGTCCTGATAGCATTGGATCAGCTGTTGAACTGGCTGTCTCATGAATACTCCTTTAATACTGTATTAAGGGCTACTGCCAAGACATTTACAGTAGCTGTTAAGGTACCTTCAACTATAACACAATTGAAAACCTGAAAAGGTTACAAAAAGAGGAAAAAGATTATAAAAACATATAAAAGAAAGAGGGAATGTGATATGATAAAAGCACTGTTATAGAATTAAAAGATGTAGAATTGGGGGAAAAGAAATGGAAAGACATGCATTTGCCATGCAGATAAAAGAAGGCAGGATGAATGATTACAGGAAGAAGCTGGGGCAGGTCTGGACAGAACTGACAGCGTTTTTGGATGCTGTTCAGATTCGAAATTTCAGTATCTGGAATGCAGAGGATCTGATCTTTGGATATTATGAAAAAGACCAGAATAAGGAATTGGATCAGCAGTCACAGATGACAAAGGAAAAACTGATCAGTCAGCTGGAGGATACATTTATCTGGTTGTCTGTGCCTGGGGAAGATATGCGGCTTATGTTCTATAATTATGGTGTTGTAAGAGAGAATAAAGAAATGATCCGTCACAGGGTCTTTATGACAAAGCTGAAGGATGGCTGCGCAGAGGAATATAAGGCACGCCATGATGCTTTGATCCGGCAGCGTGGGGATCAGGTAGATCCTGGGGCCGGACAGTAATTTTACCATTTGGAGCGCAGGTGGATATATTTTCGGATACAATGAGATCGATACTTCCATGGAGACAGAGGAAACACCGGAAGCACGGAAGGCAACCATTGCCTGGGAGAAGCGTCAGCTTGGAATCATGGACTGGATCACTAATGATGTAGACTGGATCACAGGAAGTGTACATGCCAGCGTAAAACGTCTGGGATGGCATAACTGAACAGACAGGCGTAACGTCTGGGATGGCATGACTGAACAGACAGGCGTAACGTCTGGGATGGCATAACTGATAGATCGGCTTGGCAGCAGCTGATACCAAGAGAACGGCACCGGGAGGGAAAGCAGATGATTATCAGAAAAGCAGAAATAAAAGACTTGGAACAGATCATGGGGATATATGAATTAGCCCGCAGTTTTATGAAAAAGCAGGGGAACGCATCTCAGTGGGGACAGACTTACCCACCGGAAGAATTGATCCGGAAAGATATAGAACTGGGGAATTTTTATGTATGCGTGAAGCAGGAACAGATTGCCGGAGTGTTTGCTTTTATCCTGGGGGAGGATCTTACATATCAGGAAATCCGGCAGGGAGCCTGGCATAGCGATCAACCTTACGGAGCAGTCCATCGTGTAGCTTCTGATGGAAGCACCCGCGGACTGACAAAGGCCTGCTTTGATTTTTGCACAAAGATAATAGATTATATAAGGATCGATACTCACGAAAATAATAAGCCCATGCAGGGAGCCTTACAGAAATATGGATTTCGTGAATGTGGGATCATCCACACAGATGATGGCACACCAAGAATTGCGTTTGATTATCTGAAAAACTGAACAGGTGGCTGATCTGCTTTATGTTCTCCAATGATTTTTTCCATCCAGATCATGTCATACCAGCGGCCGAATTTGTAACCGCAGTTATGGAACAGCCCCACAGTCTGAAATCCAAGATGGGCATGGAACTGCTGGCTGTTTTTGTTAAGATATTCATCTTCTGTCTGGGGATAGCCAATGCATGCGTACA
>NZ_JAYFUY010000033.1:0-9802 GCF_059933065.1 Blautia sp. HA3515
GGATAAAGAATGACGAGGTCATTCTGAAAGGAGAAATCCCTGCTAGATGTATTCAAGAATACAGGAACGATTTAACTTATTTCACAAATGGGCAGGGAGTCTGCTTGACAGAGTTAAAAGGATACCAGCCAGCTATTGGTAAATTTATTTGCCAACCCCGCCGCCCGAATAGCCGTATAGATAAGGTTCGGCATATGTTCCACAAGTTAGCTTAACAGCTTGCAAAAGTCATATAAAATGAGATTTGAAAGGATTAGAGACTAATTATGATGAAATGCGAATGGATATTGTGTCCTGTTTGTGGGAGTAAAACCCGTAATAAAATTAGGAAGGACACTGTTTTGGAGAATTATCCCCTTTATTGTCCAAAATGCAGACAAGAAAGATTGATTAAAGTTGACAACTTGAAGATAACTGTCATCAAAGAGCCAGACGCTTAAGACGCAGAGCCGATGAAATTGTGGAACAATTCACGAATCATCGGCTCTTTTTGTTTCGTATTTGAAAGAACAAACTCACCAAATAAAAAAACGATATTCGGGTGGGTTATTTTGTTATACCCTAAATTACCCTCTGAATTTGTTTTTAAATTTGGAGGGATTTTTTTATGTTCTTTTTTCGGGCGGTTATTCATCTGCTCATACGAAGTAAAATTTATCAATACATAGCATATCAGAGAACGGCAGGAAACCAGTTAAAAAAATTTCTGCCTATGCAACGGTACTTCCTGCCTTGAAAGTAGAAGTACAATCTCCATACAATAGAATTACTATTTCCTATAACCGTAAAGGTCACAGAGCCTTTGCGGTTTTTCTTTTGTCGATTTTTGTTGGAAAGTGCCGCAGGGCTATTAGTGGTGTTAGGTGTCGTTCGCCGCCTCTCCATCTGGATTTTAAGCATTTCAAAAATTCAGATGGGAGGACAATACGGTGAAATACGCACCAAGAAAAGTATATATCAAGGAAGCGTGGAAAGGGGACACGCTCCCCGCATGGGCTAAAAGATTATCCTACATGAAAAGCAAGGGTGCGGGTAATAAGGCGCACTTGCAGCCTGTTACGCATTTCCTCGTCCACATAGGAATAGGTATTGCCCGCGTCGTCTTTCAGCGTGCGGGTACAAAGTTTCGCTATGTAACCCTCGTAGTGCTTCAAGATCGCGCACATGGCGGTTGTGTCGCCGTTTGCCGCTGCGGAAATGACAGGGAACGGCAACAGATTTTCAGACTTCCTAACGGTATTCATCATCTGCTTTTCCCTCCAAATACTGTTTGATTTTCGCAAGCGCGGATTTCCTGTGCCGGAAAACCGTCGTGCGTACAACATTCAGCAGTTCGCCAATTTCCGCGTCGCTCATATCCAAGAAGTAGGACAAAAGGATAATGTCGCGTTTCCTTTCGGGCAAAGCGTTAAGGGCTTCGGCAAGCAGTTCATTTTTGACGAGTACATCAAAGCCGGACACTTGAAAACGGAAATAATCGCTTTCGTATTCGTCCGTTGTGAAAAGCTGCGCGAGTTCGCTTTCGCTCAAATCCGAAAAAGTAACTTCGCGTGCTGCGCGTTTCGCAAGAGTGCGGCGGTGGCTTTTCGCTTCGCCGACCAAAGTTTTCTTTGCTAATGCGTCGTACTGATGTTGTATTCTTTCCTTGTCGGAAGAAGATAGCTCCATAGAGTTCACCTCCTTCCCGCGTGGAGTAGAGGACGGGAGTTAAGGGCTTGTCCTCTCTGCCCCTTTCGCTCCGTACCCGTTCGGGAGAATGGCTCTTGAGTGCGCTTTTCAGAAAAAAGTTGAAAAAAGCAAAATGCGCCCGTCCGCAAGACGCGGACGGGCGCAAAGGAAATGTAAGCAGTAGCTAAATGTATTGACAGTTCACATTCATAGCCGGAATATCCCGCTTGCGGAGCATAGCTTTTTTTGACCGCAAAGCATTAGGCGGGTTACAGTAAATAAAAATGGACACGGCGATACCTCCCCGATACCGCCGTATCCTTAAAAAAGGGCGACTTTAATACACTACCCGCAATCCATTCTATAATAGGGAACAGCGGCTTTTGCGCAATATTAAATAAAAAAGCCGATAACACATAGGTTTTTTGACCTAATGCGTTATCGGCTCTGCGTCTATGCGTCTGGCACTTTTAATCATTTTTTTTGAATTTATTATATGTGTTAGCTAACTGTCCACAAGCCGCGTTAATCTCTCTGCCATGAGAAACTCTCATAGTAACTTCAAGTCCTGCTTGCTCTAATTGATGTTTGAATGCAACTATTTCCCGTTTCTGTGGTGCTTTAATTCTTGAATTGCTTGTTGGGTTGTATTGTAACACGTTAATCATAACTTTTTTGCCCCGAAACCATTTTGCAAGTTGTCTTACATCTGAGGGCCGGTCATTTATACCCGGTAAAAGCAAATACGCAAAGACAATTTTGCGATTATGCCTTTCAGAATAGGATAAGGCTTGCTTAACAACATCTTCAATAGCATATATGCGCATGTGAGGAATAATACGATTTCTTGCAGATTGTGTTGCTGCGTGTAAAGATATTGTCAACTGAATTTTAAGATGTTCCTCGCGCAATTTTTTTAATTGATCGACCGGACCAACTGTTGATATGGTAATGCCGTCGGTTGGAAAGTTGAGCCCATATCTATCTCGGAGAATATGGATTGCTTTTATCAAGTTGTCATAATTGAATAAAGGCTCTCCCATACCCATAAAAACGATACGGTTTACTTTTCGACGCAACAATATAATCTGTTGTACGATTTCTGACGATGTTAGATTACGAACAAAGCCATTTCGCCCGACTCACAAAAAATACAACCAACAGGACAACCGACTTGTGTGCTCACGCAAACAGTTCCACCATCTCGCCGCTTGATAAAAACCGTTTCAATGTATTTGTTGTCTTTCAGTTCGTAAACATACTTTTCAGTATCACTGCTTTTGCAAATATTTTTTACCAACATTGATAGATTTTTTTTGCGTGGTAATTGCTTATATAATTCTTCATATAAGGCTTTTGCTTCATTCTCGCCAATAACTTCCGACATTTCTTTGTAAGTAAATCCGTATGGATCATTCCGTACTTCCGCAGGCGTATATTTAGGTAAACGTTTCATTTTTATATCCTTTCTTCTAAATAATAAAAGTTTGTTTTTCTGTATTTTTGATTACAATCTCTAATTTTTCTACATCAATGATATGCGTCAATTTGCATTTAGGGCAGAAAAGAGGAAAATCTTTTAATACAGTATTATGAAATACTTGAACTCTCGTCTTTCCGTTACAAATCGGACATTTTATCCAATATTTTTTAAGCATTATATTTCACTCGTCCTTTTTACACAAAAAAATGCAGGTCAATCCTCAACATGAGCATTGACCTGCATTTATAATGCACAGAGCAGTACAACAAAACTAAGGCATAGCTTGCACTATGTCTATACTATATCTATACGTCGTTAGTTTTTTGTATAGCATCCGCAAAATAAGCATGACAAAAAAGCCCATGTTGAAAATGGGAAAATCCTTTTTTTCAATGCTTATCTAATACGCATGCTATGCAACATAAACGCCGCCTCCTTTTACATAAATTTTATTTTATCAGAAAATCAGTCTACTGTCAATACACAACAGGAAGTATTTAACCTAATGATATGAATTGTGTGGACATATCCAAAAAGAAAGGTGAACTGTAAAATGTAACAGGGTGAATGAAAATGGCAAAAAGACCCGTACCATTGTACGACTTTAAGGCTTTCGGGGCAGCTATAAAAGCCGCGAGAAATGAATACGGCGAGAGCCGCAAAAAGGTAAGCGACGAGTTATATATTTCCCCGCGCTACCTTGCGAATATCGAGAACAAGGGACAACAGCCGAGTTTACAGGTATTCTATGACCTTGTAACCCGGTATCATATTCGGTAGATCAATTTTTCTTCCCGAACAGCAATGCGGAGAAATCCACCGGGCGGCGGCAGCTTGACGCGCTGCTGGACGGTATGAGCGATAAAGGCATACGGATTGTAACCGCAACAGCAAGGGAGATAACGGAAGTCGAAAAAGCAGAGGATTAACCTCACAATATGAGAAATCGGGAGATTGCAGCGCATGGCGGCTGCAATCTTTTTGCGTCCAAAATCAAAGGAACGCGCAACAAATACCGCCTTTCGGTGGGGGTATGGAGTAGATAACAAGCACAGCAAACGAGTACCCGTTTGCGGAAAATGCTTGTTGGGATAATCCCAAACCCTTATACCGAAAGGCGGTGCGGAAATGGAAAACCGAAGAGAGATATACAGATGAAGTTTTACGTTACGGAAGAAGAAAAGCGGCTGATCGACGAGAAGATGAAGCAGCTTCCCATAAAGCAGTATGGGGCATACTTCCGTAAAATGGCGATAGACGGGTATATTCTTGTCGTTGACCGAAGCGACACAAAAGCATATATCCGGGAACTGCAAGCGGTGAGCCGGAACATCAACCAAATTGCAAAACGCGCCAATGCGACGGGGACGGTTTACAGGCAGGATATAGAGGACATTAAAAAGGCGGTGGACGAGATATGGCGGTTACAAAGACGCACCCTATTAAATCAACCTTAAAGGCTGCGATAGACTATATCTTAAATCCCGAAAAGACAGACGGGAAGCTGCTTGCGTCCTCTTTCGGCTGCGGGCTGGAAACCGCCGATATTGAGTTTGCATGGACGCGGGAAGCTGCCGGAGATCGCGGCACACATTTAGGGCGGCACTTGATACAATCCTTTGCGGTGGGAGAAACCACACCGGAAGAAGCGCACAAAATCGGCATGGAACTTGCCGGGGCGGTATTAGGCGGCAAGTATGAGTTTGTTTTGACAACTCACGTCGATAAAGACCATCTGCATAATCACTTGATTTTTAACTCGGTCAGCTTCGTTGACTACAAAAAGTACCATTCCAACAAACAAAGCTATTACCATATCCGGCGCACCAGCGACAGGATATGTAAAGAGCATGGGCTATCCGTCGTCGTGCCGGGACAGGACAGAGGGAAAAGCTATGATATTGATATATTTTATATGAGCAGAAGGTAAATTCAAGTTTGTTGAATTAAAAATGAAATAAAGTTCCAGTAATCATAGAGTGTATGGATTCAATTCCATATGCTCTTTTTCTTTACTTAATTTCATGAAAAATGTAAAAATCTAATGTTACGAGTTGCATTAAAGAAAACTCGTAAGAAAAAAAGTAAAAAAATTTGCTTTTGACCACTGTAAAACATGCTCTGAGCGTTTCGTTATATGAAGGGATAATTTTTCTTTCATATTTCAAAGAAAAGAGGATAAAGAAATGTCAGAAAAAAGATGTTATACAGTTCAAGAGTTACAGGAAATCTTAGGAGTCAGCAGACCTACTATTTATAACCTTTTAAAGAAAAAGGAATTCCGGTGGATCCAGTTGGATGGCGGAAAGTATCGCATCTCTAAGAAGAGTTTCGATGACTGGCTCGATAACTTGGAACAATAAAAAACAGGGTGTTGATCAGGCAGATTTTGTCTGCAATCGACATCCTAAATTTTTATCTGGATTTGAGATATGATATAAGAAAAAACACTAACACTAAAAAAGACAGGAAGTGAAGAATAAATGGCAACAGCAATTATGAAACAAAAAGAAGTTCCGGAAATGGACGCTGTTGAAGAGATCATTTCAAAGATATCAGAAGACAGTCCTTACAAACGGCGTCCGACACAAAAGAGAACCTGGATGACCGTGCCGGAAATGGGAAAGCTGCTGGGATTAAAAAAGACAGATCGATACTGGCTGGTGCATAAAAATGTTTTTGAATCTAAAGAGATTGCCGGAAAGATACGAATCAATATTGCCAGCTTTGAAAAATGGTACGCCAATCAGATTAAATACCATAAAGTTACCGGAGAAGAACCGGGGAAAGAATTGAAATCCTGGTCCTATTCCGTTAAGGAAGTTGCGGATCTGTTGGGTGTTGATGAGTATCTTGTTTATGATTTACTCAAGAAAAATCAAATGGAAGCTGTTATTGTCGATTACTGGAAACGAATACCAAAAGAATCTTTTCAGAACTGGTATAAAAGCCAGTCCCGGTATCGAACAAAGGAAGACAGAGAAAAAGACGCTCTTCTGGAAGATGCAACAATTACGATGCCTGAGATGGCACAGCTGCTTGGAACAACCAGAAGCGCAGTATATACAATTCTTGATAATCCAAAGTATAGTCATTTTTTTGAATTCATTGTGATTGCAGAAAAGAAAAGGATCACAAAAGAGAGTTTTCAAAAATTCCTGGAAGGTCAGGATCGGTATAAGCTGGATCCATCGAATGATTATGAAGAACTTGCACAGGAACAGAATATTGCCCTGGCTAATTTCCGGCGGAAGAAATTATCACAGACCGGAATACGAGGAAGCAATGGAAATATAAAGTATCTTACTTTTGATGAAGCTTCCTATCTGGCAAAGGTCAGCAGAAGCATGATCAACAAGTGGGCGGATACAGGAAAGTTCACCGTAATAAAAGTTGGCAGTCGAGTTAGGATCCGTCGGGATGAATTTGAGGACTGGATGGAGCAAAGAGATTTGGAAAGGAGTATGCAATAATATGGCATCAATAAGAGAACGAAACGGAAAATTCAATGTAATCTATTCTTATACGAATGAAAAAGGCGAGAGAAAACAAAAATGGGAAACCTATGAAACAAAAGCCGAAGCTAAAAGAAGAAAAAAAGAAATTGAATATAAAAAAGAGATGGGATCATTTGTCGTCCGTAAATGCAAAACACTGGACGAGCTTATTACAGAATATGTTGCACTTTATGGCAAAGAAAACTGGGCGCTTTCTACATATGAAGGAAATGTCTCTCTTATCAATAACTATATTCTTCCGATCATTGGTGATACGAAACTCTCAGAGATCAATACCCGTTTCATCGAAAGATATTATCAGAGTCTTTTGAAGAGACGTGCAGTTATCAATCCATTGAATAAAACCAGTCGAAATGAATTTGTATCTTCCAGTACGGTCAGGGATATTAATAAGCTGCTTAGAAACTGTTTTGAACAGGCAGTGAAATGGGAGTTGATGGAGAAGAATCCTTGCACCCATGCGACTGTACCAAAACATAAATCACAAAAAAGAGACATCTGGACAGCGGATACATTGATGTATGCGCTCAGTGTCTGTGAAGATGAACGATTAAAGCTCGCAATTAATCTATCTTTCTCATGTTCCCTGCGACTTGGTGAGCTGCTTGGTCTTACCTGGGATTGTGTAGATATTTCTCCTGAGGCAATTGAAGAAAACCGTGCATATGTCTTCATCAACAAAGAATCACAGCGTATAAGAAAAGAATCTTTAAATGCATTGGATGGAAAAGATGTGTTGTTGGTATTTCCGACAAATCATAAGAAGAATTCTACGGTCCGTATTCTGAAAACACCGAAGACAGAAAGCAGTGTGCGTAAAATATTCTTACCGAAGAGTGTTGCTAATATGTTGGTAGACTGGAAGGTTGAGCAAGATGAAATGAAAGAAATTCTTGGTGATGAATATATGGACTATAACCTGGTTATGGCAAGTACCTTTGGTCTTCCTCTCGGAGATGGAGCAATCCGTGGTCCTTTAAAAAAACTGATCGAGGACTATAATCTCCCACCGGTTGTATTTCACAGTTTTCGTCATAGCAGCGTTACTTATAAGCTGAAATTGAATGGTGGAGACATCAAGGCGGTACAGGGTGATTCCGGCCATGCTCAGGTCAATATGGTTACGGATGTGTACTCTCATATTCTGGATGATGACCGAAGGAAAAATGCAGAGCTTTTTGAAGAAGCGTTTTATGAGAAAAAGAATCTGGATCCACAGATGCATGTACAGCAGGAAAATAATAATGCAACTGTTGCTGATGAAGTCGATCCGGAACTTCTGGCAAAAGTGTTGGCAAATCCAGAGATGCGGGCATTGCTCAATTCACTGGCGAAGACGATGAAGTAATGAAAAATAGTGAAAAAATAGTGTAATTTTAGTGGAAAAACGATTCGCAACGATATAAGAAATAAGTATCGGAATAATAATACAAATAAAGTTTCAAATGAATCAATAAATGAATCTTTAAATTCAAATAGTTGGTAGCATACACGAACACAAGGCAGACAGGAATTATTTCTCGAAGCCAATGTAGATGAATTGAAAACACTCTTAGAAGTTGCTTTAATTCAGAGCACGGGAGCATCCAACCGAATTGAAGGTATCAGCTTTTGAAGAATGACTTTCAGAAGCGACTTCGAAGCTGCTTTGAAAATATCAAAGTAGCCAGTCAAAAACGCATGGACAAACCGTCTCGTATGCGTTATATTATTTATAGACAAGAAAATATCTTGTGCTTTCGATAGGAAGTTTAATTGAATACTGTTTACCATGATCGAACGTACGAAGCATGGTGGTCATATAACAGATGTCAGATGGTAATATCAAGGCATTCCCCAATTATTAGCTGGAGCAAACAATCAGCTAACTTTCAGAGCTTTACGAGAGCTTGACAGAGGGGGTATTCAGAATAACTCGAATTGAATCGGAAACAGTTTTATATAGTGTCCCACTTGGGTTTACCTTACCTCAGATTGACAGAGAGTGACAATAGGTTGGAGCTCTCCTAAGCCGAGGGGTCGGAGGTTCAAATCCTCTTGGCGACGGCCAACGCGGAATGATTAGCAGAAATCGCGAAATCATTCCGTTTTTTATTGGAAACGTATGAAAAACGCTTCCTTTTTCAGCGGAATTGCAAACGAATGGGCGAAATAGGCAAAGCTGATTTTCCAACAAAAACGGGCCCATTTCTGAGAAAATAAAAAAATAATTTTTTCTAAGAGATTATGGCGACGACATTGTTTTCGCCGATACGGTTAGCGTTAAGTAGAGTAAATTACGGTCAAAACCGGCATTTTCTCAGCAAAAATCATTGCTTTTATAACTCTATATAAATTTTTGAATGAAAATACTCGATTACACAGATCTGTTTATGGTCTTGTGGATGAGTTTTTTTTATGTAATAGGAACATTACTGCGTAATGTTCCTATTACATAAAAACGCTCCGCGAGGATGCGACCAGATGCATGAGGAATATGTCTGCTAAAGCAGACTGCATCTGGCGCGCAAAGCGTAACAAGTCCCTCAAAGATTGAGGGATTCAGGGAGTTTGAAGCGGACTTGTCCGCTTTGGTTTGCAAATGAATAGCTGAAAAAGGAGGAGAGTTCTAATGAATTGCAAAAAGAATGCGAAAAGCAGATCAGACGATGAACACCGACTATTCGATCCTGCTATTGAGAAGGTCGTAGAGATCGGTCTGGAGCGTCTGAGGCCGTTCGAGAATCATCCGTTCAAGGTAAAAGAGGATGAAGCAATGGCACGGCTTGAATCATAATTCATTTGTTCCCTATATATTTAGCACATGAACAGATAGTATCTGTGATAAAAGCAGCTGATGAAACAGAACCTCGGGAGGTTGCAAGAAACATGCATCTGGCGCTACCTGTGATATTTCGTATTCTCTATGGCTATGGACTTCGTGCTCTCTGAAGTTGTTGGTCTTCGCTATAAGGATGTAAACCTCGAAGATGGGGATTCTTACAATCCGTGAAGCCAAAACTGACCGTGAGCCGATATATCCCATTATCAGACTCTGTGAAAGAAGCTTGTATATCCTATGCAGATAAAACCTGGTGGGAAAAAGACAGTGACTTTTTCTTTCCTGCCCCTGATCAGTCCTATGACTGTATAT
>NZ_JAYFUY010000034.1:0-14815 GCF_059933065.1 Blautia sp. HA3515
GGGCGGAAAAAAGTTATAATAAAAATGATGACATTAGAAGAATATTTAGAGAAACAGATCAATGAATATCTGAAACAGGCGGTGCTCAGTGGGAATCGTAAAGAAGGTGTGGGCACAGTGAAGATCCGTCCGGTAAAGATACGGGAGCAGATCTTTTATCAGGCTTCTGCCATGGAGGGTACAAAGGTACTCCATAAAAACTATGACAGGGAGCAGGTGATCGCCTATATTAAAGAGGCTCTTGGCAGTGGCTTCGGACAGCTGCAGGCACAGGGACAGGAACTGGATGGTACAGTTCTTGTAAGCAAAAAAGGAAAGATCACGGTAAAGGCAAAAAGGCATCCTGGTGCAGAAAAGATCCAGATCCAGGCACATAACCGTGTTAAGAAATATATACTTGAGGAAGGAACACCGGTTCCGTTTCTGGTTGATCTGGGAGTGATGCATCCGTCAGGCAGCATTGTTTCCTCCAGATATGACAAATTCCGTCAGATCAACCGTTTCCTGGAATTTATTGAAGACATTCTGCCCAGGCTTCCAAAGGACAGGAGATCACGATTCTGGATTTTGGATGCGGGAAATCTTACCTTACCTTTGCTATGTATTATTATCTTCGGGAATTAAAAGGCTATGATGTTCAGATCATTGGCCTTGATCTGAAGGAAGATGTGATCCGGCATTGCAGCCGGCTGGCAGAAGAGTATGGATATGAGAAGCTGCATTTTTATAAAGGGAATATCGCAGATTATGAGGGAGTAACATCTGTAGATATGGTGGTGACCCTCCATGCTTGTGATACAGCCACGGATTATGCACTGGCAAAAGCGGTTGAGTGGGGGGCACAGGTGATCCTGTCTGTGCCCTGCTGTCAGCATGAGCTGAACCGGCAGATAGAAAATCAGCTGCTGCAGCCTGTTCTGAAGTACGGGATCTTAAAAGAGCGGATGAGTGCCCTTCTTACAGACGGGATAAGAGCCAATCTGTTGGAAGAGGCAGGCTATGATACACAGATCCTGGAGTTTATTGATATGGAGCATACCCCCAAGAATCTGCTGATCCGTGCAGTGCACACGGGAAAGAAGCGTGACGGGGAAGCGTTGAAACATATGATGGAGGCTTTGCATGTGCAGCCTTCACTGGAAAAACTGCTTTAAGCGGTTTGGTAGGAGAAAAACATGAAGAAATTTTTACGCAGGCTATTGCTTTTACTGCTGGTGTTTGCAGCAGGAGTGGCAGGAACCGCCTTTCTTCTGAATAGTGAGACAACGGATGACCGGTCGGATATGAATAATCCGGTGCTGCCTGAGGTGATGATCGATGTAGGCGGCATATATGCTAACCGGATGTATGGATATGCACAGGAGATGCAGGCCGATTTTACTCGCGACAGCGTGACACCTTTGGATACATCCAAGGAATTAAAATTTGTGATCAACGGATATGATACAAAGGTATCCAGCCTGGCTTATGAGATCCGTACTTCAGATGGTATGAAGGTGTTGGAGAACCGGAAGATCAAGAATCTGGGAGAAGAGGACGGGTATCTTACTGCGTCTGTGACTGTGAACAGCAGTCTCAGGGTAAATCAGGAATATTCCATGCAGATCACACTGGAGACATCCAAAGGGACTGCCTATTATTATACACGGGTAGTATCCAGGTCAGGACTGAATGTGGATCAGTATGTGAAATTTGTTAAAAGCTTTTATGAAAAGTCCATGGACAAGGCTTCTGCCGAGGATCTGACCAGTTACCTGGAGCCTGTGGATACAGGTGCTGCAGCTAATTATAATGATGTGAATATTAATTCTACTTTCAATCAGATCAGCTGGGGTTCTTTAAGTCCGCAGATCTACAAAAAAGGAATCCCGGTGATCAAGGATATTAATGAGACAACCGCAAGTATTTCCCTGGAATATCAGATCATGGCAAGGGATGGGGACAGCGCTCCGGAGATTTATGATGTAACAGAGTTTTACAGGATGAGGTATACTTCTTCCAGGATCATGCTTCTGGATTTTGAACGGTCTGCCAGCCAGGTGTTTGATGAAAACAATATAAAGATTTCCCAGGATGGACTTCTTCTTGGTGTCCGCAGCAGGGACGTGGAATACATGACCAATGAAAATGCTGGTGTGGCTGCTTTTGTACAAGAGGGAGATCTGTGGTCTTTCAGCCCTGAAGATGGGAAGACCATCCGTATTTTCAGCTTCCGCAGGGATGAAGGCGATTTCCGTGATGCAAGGAATCAGCACAATATTAAGATCATTCGTGTGGAAGATAACGGTGATGTGGATTTCGTATTGTATGGATATATGAATCGGGGATTAAGAGAAGGCTATAGTGGTCTTTGTGTATATCATTACAGCAGTGATCAGAATGTGGTAGAGGAAAAAGTTTTTATCCCCACGACAGAGTCTTATGAGTTTTTGAAGGAAGACCTTGGTACCCTGTCTTATGTAAGCAAGAATAATCAACTCTTTTTACTGTTTTCCGGAAAGCTGTATCGTGTAGATATCGATAAAGGCGACTTTCAGGTAATGGAAGAGCAGATCAATTCTTCACAGTTTGTTGTTTCAGACACAAATGCACATGCAGCCTGGACCATACAGGAAGGGGAAAATGCAGGATGTATCAAAGAAATACAGTTTGACACCCTGGATACCAGGATCCTTACAGGAGCAGCCGGACAGAGCGTAAAGCCGGTAGGCTTTATGAATGAAGATCTGGTATATGGTGTGGTAATGGACGGGGATGCCCTGACGGATGATGATGGTCATGTGACAGAAGGGATCCATACCCTTCGGATTGAAGGCTTTGATGGTGAGATCAAAAAGGAATATCACCAGGAAGGCCTGTACATAACCAATGTGACGATCGGAAGTACACTGATGGAGTTTGAACTTTCTGCCAAACAGGGGAATACCTATGTTGTTCAGAAGAATGATAATATTATGAACAATAAAAAAGCAGGGGAAACCCAGGCTGAGGTTGAACTGGTGTCCAATTCCAGGACAGGCACCCAGGTCAGGTTGTCCTTTGGCAGTGCACCTGAGGTTGAAGAGGCACTGGTGGTCTACGCCAAGATGAAGAGCGGGGATGAAAATAAGATCGTTCTGGATACTCAGGTACCGCAGGATGAAATTTACTATGTTTATGCAAAAGGTGGTCTGGACAGTACATTTATAGATCCGGGGCAAGCCGTGAAGCATGCGGATGACCTGGCAGGTGTGGTATTGAACCGTGCACAGCAGTATGTCTGGGAACGAGGCAATAAAAAGACAAAGATCACGTTGAACATTGAAGATGTGCCGGAAGTGATGCGTACTGGTTCCATGGATCTGGCAGCACTGCAGCAAGGCATGGGAGATCAGGGCACAGTGATCGATTTGTCCGGATGCACTTTGGACAGTGTACTGTATGAGGTAAGCGCCCAGAGACCTGTGATCGCCAAGACGGGAAATAATACCAGCGTGGTGATCATTGGATATGATGAGTACAATACCTGGCTGTATGATCCGGCAACCGGTGAAACAAAACCTTATGGTATGAATGACAGTACAGCACTGTTTGAAAAGGCTGGCAATATTTTTATCAGCTATATTGAAAACATAAAAGATCCAACATAATAACATAAAGTTGTTGGGATAAAAAGTAAACTAAAACATCAGGAGGGATTTTATTATGCAGAAACAATTAATGGAACTGTTTACACAGATGTATGGAGACGGGGGAGACATTCGTGGATATTTTGCACCTGGCCGTGTAAATCTGATCGGAGAACACACAGACTATAATGGCGGTCATGTTTTTCCGTGTGCCCTTACTCTTGGTACTTATGGTCTTGCAAGAAAACGTGAGGATAATATACTTCGTTTTTATTCCGCTAATTTTCCAAAGGCAGGCATGATCCAGTCTTCTCTGGAGGATCTTGTTCCATCTGATGAGGCTGGCTGGACCAATTATCCAAAGGGGGTTATGTGGACCTTTGAAAAGAGAGGTTATAAGCTTCCCTGTGGACTGGACTTTATGATCTTTGGTAATATTCCTAACGGTTCCGGACTTTCATCCTCCGCTTCCCTGGAAGTGCTTACAGGAACCATGTTAAAAGATCTGTTTGGATTTGATGAGATCTCTATGCAGGATATTGCTATTATGGGACAGTATTCCGAGAATAATTTCAATGGGATGAATTGTGGGATCATGGACCAGTTTGCAAGTGCAATGGGTAAAAAAGGCTGCGCTATTTTCCTGGATACGAATACCCTGCAGTATGAGTATGCACCGGTAAACCTTCCAGATGCAAAGATTGTGATCACAAATAGCAAAGTGAAACACAGTCTTGTAAGTTCTGCCTATAATGACAGGAGAAATGAATGTGAGACAGCATTAGAGGATCTGCAGAAGGTGATGGATATTAAGACACTGGGAGATTTAACAGAGGCTGAGTTTGAAGCACATAAGGATGCGATCCAGGATCCGGTATGCGTAAAGAGGGCAAAGCATGCAGTTTATGAGAACCAGCGTACCATCAAGGCTGTGCAGGCACTGAAGGAAAATAACATCAAAGAATTCGGAAAGCTGATGAACGCATCTCATGTATCCTTAAGGGATGATTTTGAAGTGTCCTGTGAAGAGATCGATATTCTGGTAGATCTTGCGTGGAAAACACCGGGCGTGATCGGATCACGTATCACGGGAGGCGGATTTGGCGGTTGTACTGTAAGCATTGTGGAAAATGACCAGGTACAGGCTTTCACAGAGACTATCGGAAAGGCATACGCAGAAAAGGTAGGCCATGAGGCAGAATTTTATGTAGTGGACATGGGTGATGGTGCCGGAAAGATGAATATAAAAGATATGAACGTACAGGTTGAATGCTAAGGGGTGACGGGAAATGTTAAGTGAGAATATTAAGAAACTGGTACAGTATGGGATTGAAACAGGTTTGACACCGGAATGTGAGCGGATCTATACGACCAATCTTCTGCTGGATGTATTTAAGGAAGACGAGTATACAGAGCCGGAAGAGGAATATAGGAATATTGATCTTGAGCAGGTTTTAAAAGAGTTGCTGGATGAGGCAGCAGCACGGGGACTGATCCAGGACAGTGTGGTATACAGGGATCTGTTTGATACCAGGCTTATGAATTGTCTGATGCCCAGACCGGCCCAGGTAAGAAATACTTTTTGGGAAAAATATAAAGAGGATCCGGAGAAAGCTACCGATTACTTTTATAAGCTGAGCCAGGACAGTGATTATATTCGCCGCTACCGTGTAAAGAAGGACCAGAAATGGACAGTGGACAGCCCATATGGACAGATTGATATTACCATTAATTTGTCAAAGCCGGAGAAGGATCCAAAGGCTATTGCAGCGGCCAAGCTGATCAAGTCCAGCAGTTATCCAAAGTGTCTGCTTTGTCCGGAAAATGAAGGATATGCAGGCAGAGCCAACCATCCGGCAAGGGAGAATCACAGGATCATTCCTGTTACCATTAATGACACTCCCTGGGGCTTTCAGTATTCTCCTTATGTATATTACAATGAGCATTGTATTGTATTCAATTTCAGTCATACACCTATGAAGATCGAGAGGAGTACCTTTATTAAACTATTTGACTTTGTAAAGCTGTTCCCTCATTATTTCCTTGGCTCCAATGCAGATCTGCCTATCGTAGGCGGCTCCATTTTAAGCCATGATCATTTCCAGGGCGGACATTATACCTTTGCAATGGCAAAGGCAGAGATCGAGAAGACAGTGACGATCCCAGGTTATGAGGATGTGGAAGCCGGGATCCTGAAGTGGCCGCTTTCTGTACTGAGGATCCGTCATAAGGATTCTGACAGGCTGGTGGATCTGGCTACTCATATTCTGGATCAGTGGAGAGGCTATACAGATGAAGAGGCTTTTGTTTTTGCACAGACAGATGGAGAACCTCATAATACCATTACTCCTATTGCAAGAAAGAAAGGAGATCTGTTTGAACTTGATCTGACTCTTCGGAATAACATTACCACAGAAGAGAATCCGCTGGGCGTGTATCATCCTCATGCACAGTACCATCATATCAAGAAAGAGAATATCGGCCTGATCGAGGTGATGGGGCTGGCAGTGCTTCCGGCAAGACTGAAAGAGGAACTGGAGCTTCTTGAAGAATATATTCTGGAAGGCAAGGATATTGCTTCCAATGAGAAGATAGAGAAACATGCACAGTGGGTAGCTGAGTTTCTTCCTAAATATCCTCATTTGGATAAAGAGAACATCCAGCAGGTTCTGCGTGAGGAAGTAGGACAGGTATTTGTACATGTTCTGGAGGATGCCGGTGTTTACAAATGTACTCCAAAGGGCAGGGATGCATTCATGCGTTTTGTTCATACACTGTAAGATTTGATGGAAATACTTATGTAATATAAATGTAAAATTTGTTAAACTTTTTTCTGGCCTGCGGTTGAAAGTTAAAAATGTTTCAGTTATACTGATACAGAAGCAGGAATTGTGATGTTGCCGGCAGGCGGCATGAGGGTTTATGAACAGAGGAGAGTATATGAAGAATAATAAGCAAAAAAGCAAAGGCCGTTTCCTATGCCTGCTGCTTGCTCTTTTGATGGTATTTGGTGATCTGCCATTTGCCGGGAGTGCAGGCACCCTTGGAGCAGCAGAAGTAAAGGCAGATACTTTGCAGGACGGAGATGCTGTTACGATTCGGTTTAAGGATCCTACAGGCAAGAAATATTATGAGGATCTTCAAATTGATACCAGCATAGGAGAGACGGTTACACTTCCGGCAAGAAAGGGTTATCGGTGGAAGCTGTCCGGGAAGTTCCGGTTTAATGGTGCCTCCAAGCTTACTCTTTCCGCTGATGCAGCATGGAGCCGTTATATCAAAGATGGTGTGCTGACTCTTCGGGCAGATAAGTTCTATTATGTGCAGTTTTATAATACCAATGGGACAAGCACCAGGAAGATGAAGGCTTTGAAGAAGATCGTGGTAGCTGGCAGGAAGATCAAGCTTCCCCAGGTGCCGGGAGCGTATGGCTATAACAATCTTGGATGGTCTGTGAAGAAGAATTCAGATACTGCAAAATTTCAGGGTGGACAGGTGATCACTGTAAAGAGGAACCTTAAATTCTATGCAGTCCGTAAAAGGATCGCTACCTCAGCAGTTCTGTTTTATCACAGTAATGGAAAGACAAATGCAGCCTATAAGAAGCTGAACAAGCGAGTGACTACAGGCAGTACCTTTACCTTGCCGGAGGTTCCGAAGGTGACCGGCTATCAGGGAGTTGGATGGACGACGACCAGGGGGGCAGCTGCTCCATTATACAAAGTGGGTGATACTGTAACCATTACCGCCAATACTAAATTCTATGCAGTGAGAGAGAAAGTAGATACTTATACAGTTTCTTTCTACATGTACAATGGCAGAAGCAATGCAGATTACAGGGAGCTCCAGGTGGAGACTGAGAGCGGATCTTATATTACACTTCCGGCAGTTCCTTCAAGAACCGGATATGTAGGTATGGGATGGTCCACAGTACGGAACAGCAGCACTTCTGTGCTGAAGACTGGCAGCAAATACCAAAGTGACGAAAGATGTTAAGCTGTATGCTGTTCAGGAAGCCGGAGTGACAGTGACGCTGTGCAAGAATGATGGATCAGTTTACCGTAAGGTTTCTGTTGGAAAGGGCAATTATCTTACTCTTCCGGCAGTGGCAAATGGCTCTGGTTACACATTCCTTGGATGGTCAAGGACGCAGGGAAAGAGTACAGATCCGGAATTTGAGGCTGCAGGGCGTATCCGTGTAAATGGAGATGTGACTTTATATGCAGTGGTCTTTAATAGAAGTACAGAACCGGATCTCACAGCTGCAGATATGGCGCAGGTAGATTTATGGAAACGCAAATATAAGCAGGTGATTTTTGTAGGTGATTCCAGGACAGTCCGGATGCAGGCAACTCTGAATAGAGAGTTTGGTGCAAGCAGTACGGTAGTATGGAATTCTGAGTTTGTAGCACAATCCGGAATGGGACTTGACTGGCTGAAAGGTGACGGCTATAACCAGATCATGAATATTGTAAATAAGAATAACAGCACCCAGAATCCTACAGCAGTGATCTTTAATCTGGGAGTGAATGATCTGTCTAATCTGCCTTCTTATGTGACTTATATGAAGAGTCTGGCCTCTACCTTGAAAAAGAAGAACTGCAAGCTTTTCTATATGTCTGTTAATCCAGGCAACAGTAAGATGATGGAGAATACCGGACATGTGGTAAGAAGTGAGGCAGCGGTACGCCAGTTTAACAGCACGATCCGCAGCCAGCTAGCGTCAGATTATACATTTATTGATACCTATTCCTGGCTGTTAAAGAACGGCTATGGCACAAATGCCAGTGGAAGCGGTGTAGATAACAGCGTGGATGACGGACTTCATTATACAACAAAAACCTATAAGAGAATTTATTATCATTGCCTGGAATTTTTGCTTCTGCAAGATGTTCCTAAGTAATGAGATCTGATGAAAAATGCCCCAAAGCGTCAATGGATGCTTTGAGGCATTTTTTCACTCAAATTAAATTATGAACTTCTCCAGGATTCTTAAATCCTGGTTTGCATTACCACAGATTCATAACATGCTGCATAAGGAGACTGACCAGTGTAATGCCGCACCAACAGCATGCACCCAGAAAAATCGGTTTGCCTCCCTTTTTGATCAGTTTTACAATGTTGCTTCCAAGACCTATGGCGGCCATTGCCATGATGATAAAGAATTTGCTCAGTTCCTTTAATGGCGCAAAAAGGGATGCAGGAGCACCTAAGCGAAGAGCTATGGTAGTGATCACTGAGGCAAGGATGAACCATAATATGAACATTGGAAAAGACTTTTTCAGGCTGAAACCATTGGAACTGTTACCGGCGGATTTACTGCTTCTGGCACGGATAAGGGCAAGTACCAAAGTGATAGGAATGATGGCAAGGGTTCGGGTCAGCTTTACGGTTACTGCTTTATCCAGTGTCTGAGAACCAAGATTCCACATACTATCCCAGGTAGAAGCTGCTGCTGTGACTGAAGAGGTATCATTAATAGCAGTACCTGCAAAAATTCCAAAGGATTCACCGGAGGCAGTGTTGAAGCCGATGGCATGGCCAAGCATTGGGAAAAACAGAGCTGCCAGTACATTGAAAAAGAAGATTACAGAAATTGCCTGTGCCACTTCTTCATCATCTGCGTCAATAACAGGCGCTGTGGCTGCAATGGCAGATCCACCGCAGATAGAAGATCCTACTCCGATCAGGGTACTGATGTTAGAATCAATATGCATGGCTTTATGTAAAAGAAAAGCAATCAGCAGGGAAGTAGAAATGGTGCAGATGATAATAGGCAGGGACTGGCTTCCGGTGCGAAGTACCACATTCAGGTCAAGGCCAAAGCCCAGAAGGATTACTGCCAGCTGCAACACTTTTTGGAAGTAAAGGTAATGCCGGTTTTGAGATTCCCGGAAGGTGTCCATACCAGCGCCAGAAGCATTCCAATGATAATGGCGATCACCGGACCGCCTATTACCGGGAATTTTTTGCCAATCAGCCAGGAAGGAACAGCAATCAGCAGGCAGATCAATATGCCGGGAAGGTTTTGCTTTATAGCTTTCATGGTTATTTTGTCTCCTTTGATAAGTTTGATGTGAACCCACGTATGAGCCAGATTCGATTATAAAGGAAAAACAGAAAAATATAAAGAAGAAAGTGTGAGAAACTATATACTGAGAATGAGAAAAAAGTATATACTAAAAGTATGAATACGCAAAAGTGGGAGATGAAGACAATGAAAAATACGCAATGGAAAAGTTTTGATAAGCTGGCAAACAAATGCTACAGCAATATGATTGGAGCAGAGAAAGATGATACCTGCTGGGCAAAGGCTTTTGACCTGTTAATGGAAATCGTCAGAGAAGAGAGAAAGTGAATCCTGCATTTGCTCCGGAACTGGACCTGGTAGATGATGAGACGGATTATGTACATGATGTTACCGGTTGGTTAGAGGATTGTCTGGATGAAATGGATATGCGTAAGCAGTATGAACTGCTTCTTCAGATGTGCGAGGATCTGTTGAAAATGTTTTCCTGGCCAGAATACTCAGGATCGGACCTGAAATTCAGAAAAAGTAATGTATTACAAGAACTTGGAAGAAATGAGCAGTCTGTAAGATTTTGCTGTCAGTGGCTGCAGGAAGAGCCTGAAAATATTATGGCTGCAACTGCCTATGTATACGCATTGCTTGAGAAAAAGTCATATGAAAAAGCATTGGAAGTGATCCAGGAGTTTATAGCTGATGAAGAAGAATGCACGGAAGAAAATGAAATCATGTTTCGAGCCATGATTGGATACTATAAGGCTATTGGTGACAAGAAGAAGCAGAAAAAGCTTGAAAAGATATTAAAAGAATATGAGGATTACGTGGACCAGTGCATTTCCCAGTGGTGTGAAGGTGAAGATGAAGATGAGTGGGATCTGGAAGATGAACTGCCTTTTAACTAATTAGAGGGATGCAGACATAGGCTTAAATCCCCCGCATACATTGTAAAAATGATGTACGCGGGGGATTTTTGTGAAAGATTATATTGAAGAGCGTGCAGTGGAACTGGGAAATTATATTGTAGAAAAGAAGGCAACTGTAAGACAGACTGCAAAAAAGTTTGGAATCAGTAAAAGTACAGTACATAAAGATGTGACAGAGCGTCTGGCGTTTATTCGTCCGTCTTTGGCAGAACGGACGCGGGAGGTATTGGAGGTGAACAAGCAGGAACGGCATATCCGTGGCGGACTGGCTACAAGGGAGAAGTACCTGCATCTTCATGAAAAATATCCAGAGCAGGATGGTGGTTAAATATGCAGCAGCCCCTATTCCTGGGCTGTGGTATCGGGCTGAGATATAGGGCAAGGGTTGAATCTGCTGGGAAGCTATTGTATAATCTGGGTAATTATTTGGTGAGTAAGAAGGAGAAAACATAGTTCAAGTCGAGCAGCTGCGAGACTTGGCGCGTGATTCTGGTCAGCGTAAGCTGACATATTCTTTACAGAATCACTGCGCATCCTCGCGCAGCAGTTTATCTCAGTCGGAGATTGGACTCCCACTGAGACGAACTTGCTGTTACTCATCACCTGAAAGATGTGGGAGTCTTCTCGACTGAGATAAATTGGAGGTGCAGCATATGCGGCTGACAAAGGTACAGGATGCATTACAGAAAAAGAAAATTAAATATGAATATACAGAAGTAGACAATTGCGGAAGTCTGGATTTCTTATTCCGGGGTCTGAAATTTCATGTGTGGGAATATGAAGATAAGGTCTGGGGAGCAGAAACCAATGTTTTTGAAGCTGGCAGAAGCCAGGATATAGAAGGGGATTATGAAGAAGTGATTTCAAAAGAGATCCTCAGCTGGCCGGACATGCTGCCTGGAACATGATGTATGTGATGTGACATGCCAGGAAAAACGGCAGAGTCAATGCAGTATTTCTCCTGAACATGTGCGGTTTTTTCAAGGAAGTGTATAATTTGAAAATAATTAGAAAACAGAAAAAAGGAATCCGATGGTATGGATGGATGTTGCTCTGTGTGGTCATGCTGCTGTGGACAGGGTGCGGAAGCAGCACGGAAAAGGAAGGGCAGGCAGAGACCGCAGGGCCGTCAAAGCCTTCCAAAGCTCCTGAAATTGCACAGGAAATGCCGGAAGAAGTTACTGTGGTAAGACCAAGTGTAACTCCATCTTTAGGTCCTGAGCCAACAGCTGTCGCCGCATCAGTATCTGCGGTCAGTGCCACGCCAGAAATAAGCAGTATGACAGAAATCAGTACTGACTCCGGTTGTGAGTATCACGCCTCCACCGGAAATGAGTCCAGTGCCCACCATAACACAGGCGCCTACCATTACCCCGGCGAAGCGAAAGTCTGAGCAGTCTTCAGAAGAAGGCACTTTAAGCAGACCTGACCATCCGGATACGGTGACGAATGATAAACTGATCTTTGTGGGAGATTCCAGGACAGAAGGGATCCTGGATGCAGTAGGAGATGACAGTGTCTGGTCCTGCCTTTCAGGAAAAGGATATGACTGGATGGTGCAGACAGGAGTGCCGCAGATCGAAGATGAGATTGAGAAAAATACGGCCATTATTTTTCTGATGGGAGTAAATGACCCCTTCAACGTAAATAATTATATCAATTACATCAATGAGAAGGCCTATGAATGGGCAGCAATAGGAGCCCAGACATATTTCGTATCTGTAGGACCAGTTGAGAAGGATCCTTATATAACCAATGCACAGATAGAAAGCTTTAACACATCTATGGAGAATAATCTTTCCGGAGTGAAATATATTGATGTTTATACCCATCTTGTGGAAAATGGGTATGCGACTGTGGACGGTTTGCATTATCCGGCAAATGTATCCATAGAAATTTACAATTATATTTTGGAAAATCTGGAGGAAGTAAGAAGCGGCATCTGGGGATAGGGCAGGCAGGGAAATCAACTCTTTGAGTCTGCAACAGGGATTTCTTTTTGGAAGCCTTTGGTGTAATGCATTTTATAATCATCTGTGATAAACACTGCCTGAACATTGTCCAGGGATTCTGCATAGGCAAGCCCTTTTTCTAATCCAAGAGCAAAACAGCTGGTACTTAAAGCATCGCCCATCACTGACTGATCACAGACAATAGTAACGGAAATCAAGCCGTTCTGGTATGGATAGCCTGTTTTAGGATTCAGGATATGATGGTAAGATTTGCCTTTATATTGGAAACAGCGCTCATAAATACCGGAAGATACTACAGACTTATTTGTGATATCCATAATGGCTTCTGTTTCATTGCGATCTGCAAAAGGCTTTTGGATGCCTATTTTGAAAGGAGTTCCGTCAGGCTTCTTTCCTATGCAAAGAACATTTCCACCCAGGTTAATGATCCCGCTTTCTACACCCTGGGATACAAGGTACTCTTTAATACGATCTGCAATGTATCCCTTTTGCCACAGCACCCAGATCGATCTGGATATCAGGAGAATCAAAGGTAATGGTCTGATCCTGCAGATTTACGTGCTGATAGCCACAGGAAGAAAGGGCAGCGTGAATGGCACTGTCTTCGGGTGGAATCGGATTTTCAGATGGTAAATCCCAGAGAGACGTGAGAGGCGCAATGGCAATGTCAAAGGCACCTTGGGTAGCTTCTGAATAGGAAAGGCCGGTGGCAATCAGATCTGCAAGGGACTGGGATATCTGGTAGGAATTTTCCCTGCCATCCACATGGGGAAGCTTACTCGGTGATTCAATTGATAAAGTTCACTTGTTTCAAGTGTACGGCTGAATATTTTTTCATATTTGTCGCAAAGTGCCATGGAATGATCCAGAAGGGCCTGATCCTGTGAATCATAAATTGTAATGGTGACAACCATATTTCAGCTTCAGGGAGGTTTCCTGAAGCGGCTGAGAGGTATCTTGGGAATTTTGCAGGGTGCTGTCTGTATTTTTGCATCCGGATAAAAAGACAGTGCACAGCAGCAAAAAAATAATATAAGAAAAATGTCTGTTCGTATCTAGTCCTGTTTCTTTCCTGCAGGATATTTTGCGTACCTTCCTGCATAAGGAAAGTATACCAGAAAAAGAAGGCCAGGCAAAGCAGGAATTCAGTTGAGCAGCCGCGAGACTTGGCGCGTGATTCTGGTCAGCGTAAGCTGACATATTCTTTACAGAATCACTGCGCATCCTCGCGGAGCGTTTATCTCAGTCGGAGATTGGACTCCCACTGAGGCGAACTTGCTGTTAACTCACCACCTGAAAGAGGTGGGAGTCTTCTCGACTGAGATAAAATAAGTTTTAAGGGGAGATTACAATGGAAAAAGGAACTAATTGTGAGTATTGTGTAAACTATTCCTATGATGAGGATTATGAGTGCTATACATGTGAAGTGAATCTGGATGAAGATGAGATGGCACATTTTATTACAGGAAATTTCAGACAATGTCCTTATTTTAAAATGGGGGATGAGTACAGGGTAGTGCGAAAACAGATGTAAAAGTATTCAAATAAGGTATAGATGTAGCAGGAGATAAAAAAATCATAATTAAGAGATACAAAAAATTGTAATTAAGGTATTGACATATATGGAAAAAGATGATATTGTTCTTTAGAACGCTGCCGAAGACAGTAGGTGCCGTATGGCATAAGGTTTAAAACGCCTACCGAGGACTAAGTATTCTTATAAGAGATTACTGGAACCTTACTGTCATGCAGTAAGGTTTTTATATTGCAGGAAAGCATGTGCTTTCTGAAGATAAAAACCCTCCGGTAGAGTCTCATTGTGACGGCGGTATATCAAAATCTATAAGGAGGTGTACCATTTCATGGCAAAAGTAGAACTGAAACAACCAATCGTAAATGAAATTTCTGACAGCATTAAAGACGCACAGGCAGTAGTACTGGTTAACTACAGTGGTCTTACTGTTGAGCAGGATACAGTTTTACGTAAAGAGTTAAGAGAGTCTGGTGTACAGTACAAGGTTTACAAGAACACTATGATGCATCGCGCATTTGAAGGTACTGCATGCGAGGATCTGATTCAGCATTTACATGGAACAAATGCTCTGGCTATCTCTGATACAGATGCAACTGCTCCTGCAAGAATTCTTGCAAAATATGCAAAACAGTATCCGGCTCTTGAGTTAGTAGCTGGTATTGTTGAAGGCAACTACAATGATCAGGCAGGAATTCAGGCACTGTCCCAGGTTCCTTCCAGAGACGAACTTCTTGGAAAACTTCTTGGAA
>NZ_JAYFUY010000035.1:0-28820 GCF_059933065.1 Blautia sp. HA3515
GTTTGCAGGGGTGATGGCGGCTCCAGTGGCAGGACATGCGTTTTCAATTTTCCACCGTGGCAAGGGTGGAAAGGCTATAGCTGTAAGCTTTGGTGTGTTGGCTGGGCTGTTTCCAGTGTATCGTCCATTTATCAGCCTTGTGATCTTTTACCTTCTTTTTTCTCTGGTACTGCCTGTCAGATCTCATAGGAAAAGAAGCCTGATTACTTTTGCATGTGTAGGCTTGTCCTGCTTTTTTACCGCAGAACCGCCTGCTGTGCTGACAGGTGTGCTGCTCCTGTCTGGTATTGTGGTGTATAAGCACTGCATCTGTACAGAAGAGGAATCCAGGGAAGAGAAAGCTGCAGTATGAATAAAAAGAAGGGGATCGCAGGATGAAAGCACTGATTTTATCATGTAATACAGGTGGAGGCCATAATTCGGCAGGACGGGCTGTTGCAGAGGAATTTGTTTCCAGAGGGGACGAGGCATATGTGCTGGATTACCTTACCCTTGCAGGGCAGGGAGTATCCAGGATCGTAGGAAACGGATATGTTCAGATCGTAAAGAA
Source organism: Blautia sp. HA3515 (assembly GCF_059933065.1). Taxonomy (NCBI): domain Bacteria; kingdom Bacillati; phylum Bacillota; class Clostridia; order Lachnospirales; family Lachnospiraceae; genus Blautia; species Blautia sp. HA3515. Next base: position 551 of record NZ_JAYFUY010000035.1, read on the forward strand.
AACTCCAAAGCTTTTCGGAGTGGCGTACCATCTGGGAATGCTGGTCAGCAGACTGATGAAAAAGTCCCCAGTTTATTACCTGAACGGCAGGATGGCCAGATATCTGGATGAATATCTTCAGGAAAATCCTGTAGATGTGATCATAATGCCGCATCTGTATCCGGCAGAAACCATCACATACATGAAGCGTAAAGGAATGAAGCTGCCCCTTACCGTTGCGATTATGACAGATTATACCTGCATTCCATTCTGGGAAGAAACAGATTGTGATTATTATACGGTTCCACATAAAAGGCTGATCCCATCCTGTATCCGCAGAGGACTTCCAAAGGAAAAGCTGATCCCTGTGGGGATTCCGGTGGCAGCTGCCTGCAGAAGGGATATCTCACAAAAAGATGCCAGAAATAAACTGGGCTTATTAAGTGATGGCAGATATATTCTTGTGGCAGGAGGAAGTATGGGAGCCGGAGATCTGGCAAGGATCGTAAAGCTTCTTTTGGAAGAAACAAAAGAAGCACAGATTTTTGTGGTCTGTGGAAGCAATCGTAAGATTGAGGCTGGTATGAAAAAAGAGTTTCAAAAGGAAGAAAGAGTCCATGTTATCGGGTATACCAGTCAGATGGCGCTTTACATGAAGGCCTGTGATGTATTGTTTACAAAGCCAGGAGGTCTTACGTCTACAGAGGCTGCAGCCGTCCGGGTGCCTATGGTGCATACGGACCCTATCCCAGGCTGTGAAAGTGCAAACAGGAAGTTTTTTGTAAAGCTTGGCATGAGTGTTTCTGCGAAAACAGTGAAAGGGCAGGTTAAGCAGGGGCTCTGCCTTTTGAATGACCAGAATATGGCAGCAAATATGATGGAAAAACAGAAAGAAAACGTAGATCCTGACACTGCCTCAGGAATATGCGATTTTATTTACAAGAAGATCCAGCAGAAAAAGGAGGAAACAAATGAATCCAGTATATGAAAAATTATTAAGATGCTATGAAAGTGTAAAGGAAAAAGTAGATTTTAAACCAAAAGCAGCCCTTATACTGGGCTCTGGACTTGGTGAGTATATTCAGGAAATGAAAGTGGTGCAGACATTGGATTACAGCCAAATCCAGGGATTTCCCGTATCAACAGTGCCTGGTCATAAGGGACGTTTTGTTTTTGGATATGTGGGGGATGTGCCTGTAGTGGCAATGCAGGGAAGGGTTCACTATTATGAAGGCTATTCTATTTCCGATGTGGTTCTGCCTACAAGGCTGATGAAGCTGATGGGTGCGGAAGTACTGTTCCTTACGAATGCGGCAGGTGGCGTAAACTTTGATTTTAAAGCAGGGGATTTGATGATGATCACAGATCAGATAGGATCTTTTGTGCCATCTCCTTTGATCGGGCCGAATATTGATGAACTGGGGCTTCGCTTCTGCGATATGAGTCATGTGTATGATCTTGATCTGCAGCAGGTGATCCGAAATGCTGCCGGTAAGCTGGGAATCAATCTTAAAGAGGGCGTTTATATCCAGCTGACAGGTCCTGCATTTGAAACACCGGCAGAAGTACGTATGTGCCGTACCCTGGGAGCAGATGCGGTTGGTATGAGTACTGCCTGTGAGGCCATCGCAGCGAACCATATGGGCATGAAGATCTGCGGGATCTCCTGTATTTCCAATCTGGGCTGTGGCATGACAGAGAATCCGCTTACCCATGAAGAAGTACAAGAAACAGCAGACAGGGTTGCACCGCTGTTTCGCAGCCTTGTTACAGAAGAAAGCATTAAGGCTATGGGGGAAATCCTGTAAGTTATGATTATATGATTATATGATAAATGCCGTGAGGCAGTGTAAAGCCGTTAATTAAAGGAGGAATGGTATTAATGGAACAGACAAGCCAGAAAGTGGATATGGATCATGTACGACTGTCAGAAGACGGCAGGTATGTAGTGATCCTGGATCAGTCAAAGCTTCCCAATCTTGCTGAGTATCTTACATTGGAGACAGCGGAAGATATTTATGAAGCAATCTTTCATCTGCGGGTGAGAGGCGCTCCGGCGATTGGAATCTGCGCAGGATATGGGATGTACTGTCTGGCTCAGACGATTGATACAGACAGCTTTGACGCTTTTTATCAAAAACTGAGAGAGTATGGAGAGTATCTGAACAGCTCCCGTCCTACGGCTGTGAATCTTAGCTGGGCGATCAACAGGATGGAACAGACTGCATACAAGCATAAAGAACTTCCTGTTAAGGAGATCGTAAAGCTTCTTGGAGAAGAATGCAGAAAGATTCATCAGGAAGATATTGCCATGTGTAAGAAGATCTCCCAGTATGGGCTAAGTCTTATTAAAGATGGTGATGGGATCCTTACCCACTGTAATGCAGGGCCGCTTGCAACATCCAGGTACGGAACTGCCCTTGGTCCATTGATCCTTGGGAAAGAACAGGGCATGAACTTCCATGTATTTGCAGATGAGACCCGTCCGCTGCTTCAGGGAGCCAGACTGACCAGCTATGAACTGGATAAAGCTGGGATCGATGTTACACTGATCTGTGATAACATGGCAAGTATGGTGATGAAAAATGGCTGGGTACAGGCCTGCTTTGTAGGCTGCGACCGTGTAGCTGCCAATGGAGATACTGCCAATAAGATCGGTACCAGCGGTGTGGCAATCCTGGCAAAGTATTATAACATTCCATTTTATGTGCTTGGACCTACTTCAACGATTGATATGAACTGTCCTACAGGAGAACAGATCAAGATCGAGGAAAGAAATCCGGATGAGATCAAAAAGATGTTTTATAAGCAGCCTATGGCTCCGGAATCTGTAAAATGTTTCAATCCTGCTTTTGATGTAACAGATCATACACTGATCGCCGGGATCGTTACAGAAAAAGGAATCTGCAGAGCACCTTACGAAGAAAGCCTGGCTGCACTTTTTGGAGAGGAAAAGGAGGCTGATTGATGAATACCCGTTTTTATAATGCCAGGATCCTGGATAAGGATTTTCAGATCATCCAGGGAGAACTTCATGTGGTAGGCAACAGGATTGCTTATATAGGCCCTGAAAAAACGCAGGATGCTTATGGGGAAAATGCCTGGGACAGAGAGATTGATGTAAAAGAGAACCTGCTGATCCCTGGGTTTAAGGATGCACATACCCATTCAGCCATGACCTTTCTTAGGTCTTTTGCAGACGACCTGCCTTTGTTGGATTGGCTGAATAAGCAGATTTTTCCCATGGAAGCTAAGTTAGTGCCTGAGGATGTGTATCATCTGTCAAAGCTGGCGATCCTGGAATACCTTACCAGTGGGATCACTTCTAACTTTGATATGTATTTTTATCCGGAGCAGATCGCAAAGGCAAGTGTAGACTGCGGATTCCGTACAGTTCTGGTATCTCCTATGAATGACTTTTCATCCAGTCCAAGGGAGATGGAAGAGGATTACATAAAGTACAATGCGTATGATCCGCTGATTCGTTATTGTCTGGGCTTTCATGCAGAATATACCACCAGCCAGGAAAGGCTGAAAGAGGTGGCTAGGATTGCACAGAAATATCAGGCACCTGTGTTCACCCATAATTCTGAGACAGAAGCAGAGGTACATCAGTGTATCGAAAGAAATGGTGTTACACCAACCCAGTATCTTGACAAACTGGGTGTGTGGGAGTATGGCGGCGGTGGTTATCACTGCGTATATATGAACCAGGAAGATTTGGACATATTTAAGAGAAGAAAGCTGTATGTAGTGACAAATCCTGGCTCCAATACCAAGCTTGCCAGTGGGATCGCACCTGTACAGAAAATGCTGGATCTGGGCATTCCTGTGGCTGTTGGTACAGACGGACCGGCCAGCAACAACTGCCTGGATATGTTCAGGGAAATGTTCCTTGTCACCGGACTTGCGAAGCTGCGTGAAAAAGACGCTTCCGCTGTAGGGGCAGATCAGGTCCTTAAAATGGCTGTATCAGAGGGAGCCAGATGCTGCGGTCTGGACGATTGTGACTGCCTTGCAGAAGGAAAACTGGCAGATCTTGTTATGATCGATCTTCACAGGCCGAATATGCAGCCTGAGAATAACCTGGTAAAGAATCTTGTATACAGTGGAAGTAAGGAAAATGTAAAGCTTACTATGGTTAATGGAAGTATTCTTTATGAAGATGGGTTATTCAGCATAGGAGAGGATCCGGAAGAAATTTATGCAAAAGCAAATGAAATCATCCGGAAATACAGAGCATGAAGGTAATTGCACACATCCAGAATGATTTCCCATCAAAGTTCGGGATTCCTCATCAAAGTGGAAGGATCAGGGAACTGAAGGCGAAGATTGTATTTGAACCGGAATACAGAAAGCCGGAGGCATTTCGCGGATTGGAAGAATACACATATATCTGGCTGATCTGGGAGTTCTCACAGGCTGTGCGGGATGACTGGTCTCCTACGGTCCGGCCTCCAAGGCTTGGTGGAAATATACGAAAAGGAGTTTTTGCCACAAGATCCCCTTATCGGCCCAATCCGGTAGGCCTTTCTGCTGTAAAACTGGAAAAGGTGGAATATACAAAGGACCTTGGGCCTGTACTGTATGTTTCAGGAGCAGATCTGATGAATGATACTCCCATTTATGACATAAAGCCCTATCTTCCGGAGGCAGACAGCCATCCGGAGGGCAGGGCCGGCTTTACAGAAAGAATACAGGATCATAAGCTGGAAGTGGATTTTCCAGAGGGGCTGTTAAGCAGAGTTCCAGACGAATTGCGAAAAGCGTTGGTGGCTGTGCTGGCAGATGATCCACGACCAGGCTACCAGAAAGACCCTGACAGGGAATATGGCATGGCATTCGGCAGACAGGATATCCACTTTAAAGTCATGGGAAATATTCTGACAGTGTTGGATGTAACAGAGAGTATAAACAAGAAGCCGGGGGAAAAGTAAAAACAGCTGCGTTTGTGTGACTTTAAATCTTAGAAGCCGTGATTCTAAATCTTAAAGAAGTACTTGCAAATTTTGTTTACTTTTTTTTACAATAGCGTCAGTGCATTATAAAAAGCTGCGAGGAGTAATTACTATTATGAAAAAAGTTGTAAAATTTGGAGGAAGTTCTCTTGCCAATGCGGAACAGTTCCAGAAGGTAGGGGAGATCATCAGAAGCGAGGAAAGCCGCAGATATGTTGTACCTTCTGCACCGGGAAAGCGTTTTGACGGAGATACAAAGGTAACAGATATGCTGTATTCCTGTTACGAAGCTGCTGAAGCAGGCCAAGAATTTGCCGGAAAGCTTCAGGCGATCAAGGAACGTTTCCAGGAGATCATCGGGGACTTTCCCTTGAACTTTCCCTGGATGGTGAGTTTGAGCAGATTGCGGCTGATTTTTCAGCGCATGCAGGGAAAGAGTATGCTGCATCAAGAGGAGAATTTCTCAATGGTAAAGTAATGGCAGCCTATCTTGGTTATGAGTTTGTGGATGCTGCAGAAGTGATCCGTTTTGATAAGAACGGGGTTCTTGAGGCAGAAAAGACCAATAAGCTTCTTGGAAAAAGACTGGCAAAATGTGAAAAAGCAGTTATTCCAGGGTTCTATGGGGCTGAGGATGGCGGGAAGGTACGGACCTTTTCAAGAGGTGGCTCAGATGTGACAGGATCTCTTGTTGCAAAGGCGATCATGGCGGATATGTATGAGAACTGGACAGATGTATCCGGATTTCTGGTAACAGACCCAAGGATCGTGGATAATCCGGCAGTGATCGAGACGATTACCTATCGTGAACTTCGTGAGTTATCTTATATGGGAGCAACGGTTCTTCATGAGGATGCTATCTTTCCTGTAAGAAAAGAAGGGATTCCCATTAATATCCGTAATACCAACCACCCGGAGGACAAGGGCACATTTATTGTAGAAAGTACCTGCAGAAAGCCTAAGTATACTATTACCGGTATTGCAGGAAAGAAAGGCTTCTGTTCTATCAACATTGAAAAATCCATGATGAACAGTGAGATCGGATTCGGACGTAAAGTGCTTCAGGTATTTGAAGACCAGGGCATCAGCTTTGAGCATATTCCGTCAGGCATTGATACGCTCACCGTTTATGTGCATCAGGATGAATTTGAGGAAAAGGAACAGCAGGTGATCGCAGGGATCCATCGGGCGGTATCTCCGGATTTTGTGGAAATGGAGTCAGATCTGGCATTGATCGCTGTAGTAGGAAGAGGAATGAAGTCCACCAGAGGAACTGCCGGAAGGATTTTTTCAGCATTGGCACATGCTAATGTAAATGTTAAGATGATCGATCAGGGTTCCAGTGAGCTGAATATTATTATTGGTGTGGAAAATAGAGATTTTGAGACTGCAATAAAAGCAATTTATGATATTTTTGTTCTTACTCAGATGTAAAAGAAGAGGGCTGCCGTAAGAGTTGTACTCTAAAGGACAGTTGCTATGTAGGATGCGGTGTAGCCTGTGAGGGCTACACCGTTTTCCTTGTTTCAAGCGGTTTTCAGCGGCTTTTCACGCATTTTTTCCATTGCGGTAATCAGTTCTTTTTCAGTAGGGACATTGATGATTCCAACTGCCGTAACTGCAAGTGCCGATATTTGCGCTGAATACCAAAGCGGCGTGGGCACTGCGCTTTGATGACATTCTTGCCGACGCGCTGGAGCTTGGCGCACTCAGAACGGAGGAATATGTTGTGCCGCAGCCAAAATATGACGCTTTGAAAAGCCTTGACTTGAACACCGTTCCTTTAGAAGTAGTCCGCGATACGGTTGCCTATTATGAAGCAAATAAAAGTAATGATAGTGAGTGGGTGGTGCTGCCCGTTGCAAGCTTTGATTGCTATTACGAAAACACAAATTTCAGCAAAAAATGTTTGCCAAAATCCCCGACGCTGTACTGACAAGAGAAGTGTGCAGCGGCGTCTGCCGAATAAAAGTCAATATCTGAAATGCAAAAAGCCCCGATGAGTACAGAAAATCTGAAACTCATCGGGGCTGTCTTTATATTCCGCACATTCGATTATTGCCGCTGTTTTTTCTACAATAAACAGAGACGATTTTTGTTTTCATACTTTTCGGGTAAAATATTAAAAAATACTCGGAGGTAAATTGAGATGAAAGGACGAATTATTACGGCAAAAACGACTGCCAAATTTAAAGAATATCTGATTTTAGAGGAAAGGAGCGAACTAACGATTGAAAAATATATCCGTGATGTAAAGGCATTTGCGGTAAATACAAAAAGCTCTACGGTCACAAAAGAAACCGTAATTGCATACAAAAAACACTTACAAGAGAACTACGCAGTGCGGAGCGTCAATTCCATGCTGGCAAGCATCAATAGCTTGTTCGCGTTTTTAGGTTGGCACGATTTAAGGGTAAAATCACTAAAACTGCAACAACAGGTTTTCTGTCCCGAAGAAAAGGAATTGACAAAAGCGGAATACGCACGGCTTTGCAGAACAGCTGAACGCAAGCACAATGAGCGGCTTAATCTTATTTTGCAAACGATTTGCGGCACGGGTATTAGAGTCAGCGAGTTGCAATTTATTACCGTTGAGGCGGTAAAACAGGGCGAAGCGGTTGTAAACTGCAAAGCAAAAACACGCTCGGTATTTATCGTAAAAGAGTTAAAACAAAAATTGCTCCGCTACGCAGCAGAGCAAAATATTAAAAGCGGTATGATTTTTGTAACAAGGACGGGCAATCCGATAAGCCGCACAAACATCTGGCGTGAAATGAAAGCCTTATGCGAGGAGGCGAATGTAAACCCGAAAAAGGTGTTTCCGCATAACCTGCGCCACCTGTTCGCCCGTGTGTTCTACGGAATTGAAAAGGACATTGCCAAACTCGCAGACATACTCGGTCACAGCAGTATCAACACCACACGAATTTATATTATCACTACCGGCAACGAACACCGTCAGCGTATGGAAAATATGCGGTTGATAATATAAAAATAGCCACCGAAAACGGCAACTATGACATAATCGGCATTATGTTGTATTAAGGTTACGCCAAACCTACTTTAATTAGTATAGTATAGCATACTATAAATATTTTCACAACAATTTTAGCGTGAAAAGTATGATTTGTTCGAAAATTGTCGTTTTTTTTACAGCACAAATAAGCCTTTTCAGTAAACTTTGAGAAAAGGCTTGCTTTGCTATACTCATTTTTAAGAAAAATATTTTTTGTTTCGCCGAAATGTGCTCTTTGCTTATGTAAATTTACAACATAATGCCGATTATGTTGCTTGAAATATGAGGAGGTAATTTTATGGCACAGATTGCTGAAATTATTAAATATGAAGGTGACAACAGCACCTTTATATGGAAACATCCTTCCGAGGACTTCAACAGTCTGACTCAACTTATCGTTCACGAGAGTCAGGAAGCAATCTTTTTTATGAACGGTCAGGCTTTGGAATCTGTTTGGCCCCGGCCGCTATACTCTTGAAACACAAAACATTCCCAAGCTCGGAAAGCTGTTAAACCGTACTACCGGCGGTGAAACTCCGTTCCATTGCGAAGTTTATTTTATTAATAAAACTGAGCAAATGAGTATTAAATGGGGCACCGATAGCAAAGTGCAATACATTGAGCCTACGTACGGTTTTCCCATTTCCATCGGTGCATCCGGTGAAATGAGCCTTAGAGCAGAAGATAGCCGAAAATTGCTTTTAAAGCTTGTAGGAACCGAGAATTTCCTTGGTCAGCAGAAACTAATTTCCTTCTTCCGTGCTTTTTTAATGACACGAGTAAAGACTTATATTGCGCAAGCAATGAAGTCCAACGCTATCAACATCTTTGAATTGGACGAGAATCTAACAGTATTCTCCGATTCGATTCATAAGCAGTTAATTCCCGATTTTGCTGATTATGGTGTTTCACTTGAACGTTTCTTCGTTACGAACGTTGTGAAGCCCGATGGTGATAGACAGTACGAAAAATTCAAAGAACTCCACTTCCGTCAATATGCCGATATTGCAGAAGCAAAACTCCGCCAACAGACAGACATTCTCTATGCCCAAACCGAAGCACAGAAGGTTATTATTGATTCTCAGGCGCAGGCAACAAAACGTGCGCAAGAAGGATATACATATCAACAAGAACGCGGATTTGACGTCGCAACCGAGGTTGCACGAAATGAAGCGGTTGGACAGTTCACCAATTTAGGTGTAGGACTGGGTACAATGGCGGGCGTTGGCGGCGCAGTTGCCGGCACGGTCGGTGGCGCAATGAACGATGCTTTGAACCAGACTAACGTTTCAAATAATCAATGCGTCAAGTGCGGTGCTCCGCTTCCGCAGAATGCAAAATTCTGCTTAGAGTGCGGTGAAAAAGTAGCACCTGCAATACAAGATAACGCCGTTATTTGCCCTTCGTGTGGTAAGTCAGTAACAAAGGGCAAGTTCTGCCCTGAGTGCGGTTATAAATTCATTACCGCTTGCCCGAAGTGTGGCAAAGAAATTGTGCCTGGTGCAAAATTCTGCTTTGAATGCGGCGAGAAACTTTAATGGAGATGTCGAAAATGAAAAAGATATTTAAAGTTTATTCTATTATTTGGGTTATCCTTTTAGCCTTATTCAATGTAATTTCTTTTGTATCTGTCGGATGGGCAGGAATACCAAAATACACGCCTTCTTTTTGGATCGGGTATACATTTATAACAGCATCATTTATAGGCCAAATTGTATGTACTTATTTTGCCTTCAAAGATGATGATATTAAAAAGACGTTTTACAATGTTTCTCTTATATCTGCCAGCTACACCGGACTGATTCTCTCCTTTGTATTTGGCGGATTATGTATGATTATTTCGCCCCTTCCTTATTGGGTGGGAATTATTCTTTGCGCAATCGTTCTTGCGATTAATATCATTGCTGTAATAAAAGCGAGTGCTACCGTTGATATCGTCAGCAAAATTGACGATAAAGTTAAAACCAAGGCATTTTTTATCAAATCATTAACTGTTGATGCAGAAAGCCTTATTGCCCATGCAAAAAGCGAAACAATCAAAGCAACATGTAAAAAGGTTTATGAAGCGGTTCGTTATTCCGATCCAATGAGTAATGATGCGCTTGCATCTATTGAAAGCGATATTACTATAAAATTCTCGAAGTTTTCTGAAGCAGTTATTTCTGAAGATTCAGAAACAGTTGTAACGCTTGCCGATGAAATAATCATTTTGCTTGGTGATAGAAATAAGAAATGTAAATTGCTAAAGTGAGGTATAGTTTATGACAATTAAAGAAGCAAGTGTTAAATTCAACTTGGATGAAAAGGAAATTCGTGCAAGGAAAAAGGATAATATGATCATTGGTGTGCGTAATGATGGTAAAAACGTAGTTATTCCTGATGATACAATACTTATTCCTTCAAAAAAAGACATTCAATCTTTTTTATTACAAATAATCAAGTACAAAAACAATAAATCAATTGCTATTTCCAGAGCAATGTGTCCACAAAAAGAGCAATTACAGGCAATAATGATTTACTTATACAATAGAGGTTTTATTGGTAATTTTACATTTTCAGAAGACATTGAAATTTTGTTTGATAATATTCAGATAACTGACAGTGGATTTGATTTTGTTTTTGGCTATGGCTCCTTTGCTAAGTTGTCAAGCATTGTACCTTTCCCAATTCAATTGAATCCAAGTATTAATATTTCAGCAATAAAGGTGGGGTAAATTATGGCACTTTTTAAATGTAAAATGTGCGGTGGCGCACTTGAAATTAACAATAATGAAACAGTAGCCACCTGCGAATACTGCGGCACAAAACAAACCCTGCCGCGTCTGGATGACGAAAAGCGTGCTAATTTATACGACAGAGCAAATCATTTCCGCCGAAATAATGAGTATGACAAGGCAATGGGTATTTATGAGCAAATTTTGAGCGAAGATAATACCGATTCAGAGGCGTACTGGTCGCTTGTGCTTTGCCGTTACGGTATTGAATATGTTGAAGACCCGTCAACGCATAAGCGCGTTCCTACGATAAATCGTGCGCAGTTTACTTCCATTTTTGCCGACGAGGATTATAGATCCGCATTGCAATACGCCGACGGTTACCAGAAAACCATCTACGAGGACGAAGCCAAAGCGATCGACGAAATCCAAAAAGGTATCCTTGCGATTTCGCAAAAAGAAGAGCCGTTTGAAGTCTTTATCTGCTACAAGGAAACGGATAATACCGGCCGCCGCACACCCGACTCTGTTTTGGCAAACGATTTGTACCATCAATTAACTCAAGAAGGTTTCAAGGTCTTCTTTGCGCGTATTACGCTGGAGGATAAGCTCGGTGCGGTGTATGAGCCTTACATATTTGCCGCGCTCAATTCTTCCAAAGTCATGGTTGTGCTTGGTACAAAACCGGAGTATTTCAACGCAGTTTGGGTAAAAAACGAGTGGAGCAGATATTTAACGCTTGTAAAGCAATCGGGCGGAAAGAAAATGCTCATTCCCGCGTACAAGGATATGGACCCGTACGACCTGCCGGAAGAATTTTCTCACCTGCAGGCGCAGGATATGTCGAAGCTCGGCTTCATGCAGGATCTGATCCGCGGCATTAAGAAAATTGCAAAAGCGGATGAGCCGAAAGCGACGGTCAAGGAAACTGTTGTCGTCGGCAGCAGCAACGTGAATACTGCACCTCTTTTGAAGCGAGCATTTATGTTCCTCGAGGACGGTGATTGGAACTCTGCCAACGAATACTGCGAAAAGGTGTTGGATATCGACCCCGAAGAATGCGTCTGCTTACTTAGGCAAACTTTTGTCAGAATTAAGGGTAAGGAGCAGGAAGATCTAAAAGATCAAGAAGAACCCTTTGATCATAGCAACAATTATCAAAAAGCTGTCCGCTTTGCTGATGATAAGCTGAAAACGACGCTTGCAGGCTACATAGACCACATTATTGAGCGTAATGAAAACGCCCGTCTTGACGGTATCTACAACGGCGCCGTTAACGCTATGAACGCGGCGAAAACCAAAACGGCATTCAAGGAGGCGGCGGAAACGTTCAAAGAGGCTGCGGAAATGTTCAAAACGATATCCGGTTTCAAAGATGCCGACGCGCTTGCAGAGCAGTGCCTTGATAAAGCTGAGGTTTGCCGCAAAGACACTATTTATGCGGACGGTAGGTTTCAAATGACCATCAACACCGTCTGCAATTATGAGGCGGCTATTAACACCTTCCGTACGATCTCCGGTTTCAAAGATGCCGACGAATTGATCATTGCCTGCCAAAAAAAGATCGAAGAAAAGATCGAAGAAATAAAGGCAAAAGAAGAAGCAGAGCGATTGGAAGCTGCTCATAAAGCCGAAAAAGCTGCAAAGAAGCGGAAAAAGGCATTTGCCATAGGCACACCTATCGTTTGTGCTGTTATCGCCTTTATCATCGTTTTGAATACGGTTATCATTCCTAATGGCAAATACAATTCTGCCGTCTCATTAATGCAGAAAGGGGAATATGAGGAGGCAATCGCGGCGTTTGAAGCAATGGATGGCTATAAAGATAGCGAAGACCAGATTGAAAATTGTAAAACAGAAAAATTGAAAGTTGCAGAAGTTGGAGACATCGTATTTTTCGGTGCATATGAGCAGGATAACAATACATCAAACGGAAAAGAAGACATCGAATGGCTTGTTCTTGAAGTAAAAGACGGAAAAGCATTGGTAATCAGTAAATATGTTCTTGATTGCAAGCCATACAATACAAGCTTTACAGGCGTTACTTGGGAGACCTGCACACTTCGTAAGTGGTTAAACAATGACTTCATCAATGAAGCATTTTCTGCCGATGAAAAGGCTGTGATTCCTACCGTTACGGTGAACGCAGATAAGAACCCCGATTATAGCACAAATCCCGGCAATGCAACGCAGGATCAGGTGTTCTTGCTTAGCATCACGGAGGCGAATCAATATTTCAGCGCTGATAGCGCAAGACAGTATGAGCCTACGGATTATGCAGTTGCGAATGGCGCATATGTCAATAGCAACAATGGTAACTGCTGCTGGTGGTGGCTGCGGTCGCCCGGCTACGATCAGGATACTGCCGCCGCTGTCGACAATGTCGGCGATATCGACGAGGGCGGCCGCAGTGTCCTCTACGGTGGCTATGCCGTCCGCCCCGCTTTGTGGATTGATCTGAACTCTTAAATTTTCAAATCTCAAATCATCCACTCAGCGCCATAGGGGTTCCCCGAAAAACGATAGTTTGTTGGGGGTTCCCGTAGGCGCAAATCTGCGTGTGAAGCACGCTAATCTAAAAACCGCCGTAAGGCGGACGCACGAAATTTCAATTTTGAGGTATAGCGTATGGAGCGCAAGCAAAGTGAATTAACGGTAATTACAAAAGCAAAAGACTTGTGCTCCTACGTAATGACCGTTACGCAAAAATCTCCCAAGCAATTTCGCTTCACTTTTGTCAGTCGATTGCAAAATTTATCGTTATCGGCAATTGAAAATCTGTTCCGTGCAAATGATGTATTTGTTACTAAAACAGATATACATTCGCAAAAGGAACGACTTTCTTATCAGAGAAGCGCAATGACAGATTTGAAGGTTTTGGGATATATTGCTATGTTATCTATGGAGCAAGGCTGTATTCTTCCAAAGCAATATGAGCAGATTTCAAGACAAATTACAGATTGCCAAAATTTGCTTGGTGCCTGGATGAATAGTGACAGAAGACGATTATCGTCCGACGGGACGTCTTCTCGACTTTTCGGGAAAACATATGTTGGCGGCAGAGATAACGCAATTTGCTTTATGCTCTTACGGCGGGAGAATAGCAGTGCACGGCGACTCTTCCGCCCTGCCGATGAGATTAGGTTATGACTGATTACGAAAAAATATATGATTTTCAAAATTTATATAAAGCACACAAAGTAGCACGGCGAAGCAAGCGCAACACCCAAGAAGTTATTGAATTTGAAATGAATCTTGGGGAGAATTTAACGAATCTTTCAGATGCGTTAAAGAGTAGAACCTATAAAATGCAGGATTATTATAGCTTTGCCATTTATGATTCGAAGTTTCGTCTGATTCACGCTTTGCATTATCGAGATAGGGTGGTTCAGCATTGCTTGTGCGATGAAGTGCTTGCACCGATTCTTGATAAAAAACTGATTTATGATAACTCTGCTTGTCGCATCGGAAAAGGAACTCACTTTGCGATAGGCAGAGTTTCGAAATTTCTGCACGATTTCTATAAAAAGAACGGTGCAAACGGATATTTCCTGAAATGCGATATAAGAAAGTTTTTCGATAACATCGATCACGAAGTGCTAAGACGCAAATTAGCAACGGTAATTGAAGATAAGCAGGTTTTAAGCCTTTTATATCAGATTATCGATAGCTTTGAAGTAACATCGGGTAAAGGTCTTCCACTTGGAAATCAAACAAGCCAATGGTTTGCTATATTTTATTTGGACGGGTTTGACCGCCTAATAAAAGAAAAGCTGGTCTGCTCAATCCCTTATCCTATTACTTAGTTAAAGTTGGAATATAAATTGTAGAGCCGTATACGAGACCCGTACGTACGGTTCAATGGGAGGGGCGAAAATATTTATTTTCCCTCTACCCTATTTATGTTCGTCCCGTTTTATAGCCTTGACTACAAAGAACATTCGTTCTATTATAATAACACGAACAAATGTTTGCAACTATCAATGGAGGAAAGGTACGGGACAGATTATGGTAATTCAGGAATCAATGGGACTGATGGAGAAGCTGAGGATACTGGCAGACGGAGCCAAGTATGATGTTGCCTGCACTTCCAGCGGTGTTGACAGGAGTGGCAGCTTTGAAGGGATGGGCAACAGCATTGCGGCCGGGATCTGCCACAGCTTTTCAGCTGATGGGAGATGTATCAGCCTTTTAAAGATCTTATATACCAATGAATGTGTATATGATTGTAAATACTGTGTGAACAGAGCTTCTAATGACGTGGTCAGGACCAGCTTTACTCCGGAAGAAGTATGCAGCCTAACTATGGAGTTTTACAGACGTAATTATATTGAGGGATTATTTTTAAGCTCCGGAGTCAAGGGAAGTCCTGATCATACCATGGAAGAGCTTTGCAGGACTGTACAGCTTTTAAGAACAAAGTACCATTTTCATGGCTATATTCACCTGAAGGCTATTCCGGGGGCATCGCCGGATCTGATCCGGCAGGCAGGATATCTGGCAGACAGGATGAGTGTGAATCTGGAACTGCCTACAGCAGATGGCCTGAGACGGTTAGCTCCCCACAAAAGCAGGCAGACTATTTTAAGGCCTATGCGGCAGATACAGATCCAACGGGATGCCAGTAAGGAAGAACTCATCCTATTTAAGCATGCACCGCAGTTTGTGCCTGCCGGCCAGAGTACTCAGATGATCATAGGGGCATCTGGGGAGAATGATTACCAGATCCTGTCTGTGGCAGAGTCTCTTTATCAGAAATACTCATTAAAAAGAGTATTTTATTCAGCTTTTGTTGCAGTGAATAAAGACAAAGCCCTTCCGGCAGTGTCTACCAAGCCCCCTCTTTTAAGGGAACACAGGCTATATCAGGCAGACTGGCTGCTGCGGTTTTACGGATTTAAAGCTTCTGAACTTTTATCTGAATCCAGACCTGATTTTGATCTTCAGCTGGATCCAAAGTGCAACTGGGCAATACGCCATCTGGAATATTTTCCGGTGGAGATCAATACAGCCGGGTATTATCAGCTCCTTCGGGTTCCAGGGATCGGTGACAGATCTGCCAGGAGGATTGTAGGCGCAAGAAAGACGCATTCTCTGGATTTTACCGATTTACAGAAGATTGGAGTAGTTCTGAAGCGTGCATTATATTTTATTACCTGCAATGGCAGGATGATGTACAGGACTAAGCTGGAAGAAGATTATATTATCCGGAATATAACAGATGCCAGGAGGCCAGAGCAGCTTCTTTACAGTACCTGCCGGCAGCTTTCCTTTTTTGACCGAGAAGAGGACGGGATTGAAAGGAGGTATGCTTTGTGAATCAGGAGAAAACAGTATTTATCTGTGCAGATAGTGCAGAGGGGATTTTTACGGCTGTATATGACGGATGGCTGGAAGTCAAAAAGGTGCAGATACAGATCCGTACCTGTGAGCCGGAGAATATGGAGCTTTTTACCAGATTACATCATGTACAGTCAGACAGCGAGAAAGCCAGGCGGGTAACGAGAACCATTCTGATGAATCTGGGATCTGACGTTTACCAGGATTTGTGGTATGCAGCAGCCTCTTCGGATCCGGATCGTGGAACAGCCGTTTTTTATACTCTTTATAAGTCTTTTTCCCATGGAAAGTGGGATTCCTGGGATCATGGAAGATGTAGCAGATGCTTATGTGGGACAGGTATCACGATTAAGGACCAGAGTCTGGAGAGAACTGCATCATTATTATGGATTTTTAAGGTTCAGGGAAATCGGGCGGTCGGATACTTTTTTCTGAAATAGAGCCTGCCAATGATATCCTGGAAATGCTGGGTACACATTTTCAAGACCGTTTTCAAGGCGAGAACTGGATGATTTATGATAAGAAAAGAAAAAAGGCAATGATACATCCTGTGCAGTCTGTCTGCACTGTGATTCAGAACGTACAGCCTAAGGTGACAGACCAGACACCGGGAAATCCGGAGATTTATGAAGATTTGTGGAGGGTATTCTGCAGTGCCATTACTATTCCGGAAAGGAAGAATACAGCACTTCAGCAGCAACTTCTGCCTTTGAAGTACAGAAGGAACATGGTGGAATTTACATAATGTATGTGTTACAATATCCATCAGCAAAGCGGATATAAATATCCGGCTTGACTATGTGAGAGGGCAAGAGATACTGTATCAGAATGAAAATGGCTAAACCTGTATTTCGTATTTCAGTAAGGAACCTGGTAGAATTTATTTTAAGAAGTGGTGACATTGATAACCGGCACAGTGGATTGGATAAGGAAGCCATGCAGAAAGGAAGCCGTATCCATCGCAAGATACAGAAAAGAATGGGTGCCGGTTATCAGGCTGAGGTCAGCCTGAAATGGAAAACAGAATATGAAGATCTGATCATCCTTGTAGAAGGGCGGGCTGACGGTATTTTTACAAAGGATGATATTACAGTTATTGACGAGATAAAAGGAATCGCATCAGATCCGGAGCAGCTGGAAGCACCGGTTTTGGTTCATAAGGCCCAGGCAATGTGCTATGCCAGGATGTATGGGGAGATGGAATCTCTGGATCAGATTGATATCCAGATGACTTATGTGAACCTTGACACAGAACAGATACGCAGATTCAGTGAGTCATTTATGTTGGAGGAACTAAAAGAATGGTATCAGAAGCTTCTGGACCGTTACCACCAATGGGTTTCTTATCAGCTTCAATGGAAAGAACTGCGGAATCGTTCCATGCAGGATCTTGAATTTCCATTTCCATACAGGGATGGGCAGAGGCAGATGGTCAGCAGCGTCTACCATGCCATATCTGCTGAAAAGCAGATCTTTATCCAGGCACCTACAGGTGTGGGGAAGACCATATCCACCATTTTTCCGGCAGTGAGGGCTGTAGGGGAAGGGCGTGGTGAGCAGATATTTTATCTTACTGCCAAGACGATTGCAAGGACTGTAGCAGAAGAGACTTTTACACTTCTGAAGGAAAAAGGTCTGAAGTTTAAGGTGATCACTTTGACTGCCAAGGAAAAAATCTGTTTTCAGGAAGAAACAGAGTGTAATCCAAAGGCCTGTCCATATGCTAAAGGTCACTTTGACCGGATCAATGAATGTGTTTATGAGTTATGGACCTCCGGACACAGCTATGACAGGGATGCGCTCCAGGATCAGGCAAGAAAATGGCAGGTGTGTCCTTTTGAGATGAGCCTGGATCTGGCTTTATGGGCAGATGGCGTGATCTGTGATTACAATTATGTATTTGATCCCAATGCCCGATTGAAACGGTTTTTCGGGGAAGGAGTTTCAGGTGAGTATGTATTTCTTATAGATGAAGCACATAATCTGGTGGAGAGAGGGAGAGAAATGTACAGCGCTTCTGTCTGCAAGGAAGAAGTGCTGGAAGTACGAAAGAAAGTAAGGGAAAAGGCTCCGGCTTTGGCAAGAAGCCTTGACAAGGTAAACCGTCAGTTGTTATCCATGAAAAAAGAATGTGAGGGCTATCAAATACTTGAGAATGCAGGAATGATACCACTTGCTATGCTGGGAGTTTTCGGAGAACTGGAGAAGTTTATGGAAGAATCGGAAAATCAGGAACTGTCAGATCAGATTCTGGATTTCTATTTTTCGGTAAGGGATTTTCTTAACATTTCCGAATTAGTAGATGATAACTATGTGGTTTATACAGAGAACAGTGAGGACGGAAAGTTCCGCCTTCATTTGTACTGTGTAAATCCTGCTGGGAATCTGAATGCTTCCCTTGAAAAAGGAATAAGCACAGTTTTCTTTTCCGCAACGCTTCTTCCTATGATTTATTACAGAAAGCTTTTAAGTGTACGTTCGGATGATTATGGAATCTATGTCAGGTCGCCTTTTTTAAAAGAACAAAGGTGCATCCTTACAGGTGTGGATGTGAGCAGTCGGTATACCAGGAGAAATTACAGTGAATACAGACGGATTGCAGAGTACATAGCCAGAACAGTATGGAAGAAAAAAGGAAATTATATGATCTTTTTTCCATCATACCGGCTTTTGCAAGACGTATATAATGTTTACGAAGAAGAATTTTCTGTGGATTGGGTTAGAACAGTATGCCAGAATCCTGGCATGAGTGAAGGGGAGAGAGAAGCCTTTCTTCAGAATTTTGATATACATGACCATACTTTCGTTGCTTTTTGCATTATGGGAGGCATTTTTTCTGAGGGAATCGATCTGATTGGAGATAAATTGATCGGTGCAGTGATCGTTGGTACAGGACTGCCTCAGGTTAGTATCAGAAGGGAGATCCTGAGAGAATATTATACAGATAAAGGGGAGAACGGGTTTGATTATGCGTATCGCTTTCCTGGTATGAATAAGGTGCTTCAGGCAGCAGGCAGAGTGATCAGGACCAGGGAGGATACAGGGGTGATACTGCTCTTGGATGAACGTTTCGCAGACAGAAAATATGGTGAATTGTTCCCAAGGGAATGGGATGACAGACAAAGCTGCAGCCTGGCTACACTGGAGGGCAAGCTGGAGGAATTTTGGAAAGCACTTGACAGACCGGAAAATTAGGGTATACTTTTGTTATGTTTTTAGCATGGGAAAGTTTATGAGTTTATAGGTTTTTCGGTGAAAAAGTGATTATACAGATACAAAACAGGAGGTAATCTCATGTGTGGAATAGTTGGATACATTGGCGACAAGCAGGCAGCACCTATTTTGCTGGATGGTCTTTCAAAGCTGGAATACAGAGGATATGATTCTGCTGGGATCGCTGTCTTTGACGGGCAGGAGATCCAGATCAAGAAAACAATGGGCAGACTGAAAGTTCTGGAGGAACTTACTCATGGCGGTGAAACCATGAAGGGCTGCTGTGGGATCGGGCATACCAGATGGGCAACCCATGGGTGTCCTTCAGATGTGAATGCACATCCTCATTTTAATAAGGACCATTCCATCGCAGTAGTACATAATGGCATTATTGAGAATTATGCCAAATTAAAGAAAAAACTGGAAAATAAAGGCTATGAATTCCAGTCTGAGACAGATACTGAGGTACTGGTACACCTGCTTACAGATTATTACAAGGGAGATCCGGTAGAGGCAATCGAAAGGGTAATGCATAGAGTAGAAGGCTCTTATGGACTGGGGATCATGTTTAAGGATCATCCCCATCATATTTATGCAGCACGTAAAGACAGTCCGTTGATCGTAGGTGCAAGCAGCATGGGCAATCTGATCGCATCGGATGTGCCGGCTATCCTGAAATACACCAGAAGTGTATATTATATGGAGAATGAGGAGATCGCTTGTCTTTCAGGAGAGAATATACATTTTTATAATATTGATGGCGAAGAGATCGAGAAAAACCCGACAACTATTGACTGGGACATTAATGCAGCTGAAAAGGGCGGTTATGAGCACTTTATGCTGAAAGAGATATACGAAGAGCCTAAGGCAGTGAGAGATACCATCAGCCCCAGATTAAAGGACGATGATGTAGTGATCGAGGAGCTTGGGATGACAGATGAGGAGATCCGCAGCATCCGTAAGATTGATATTGTTGCCTGCGGTTCTGCCAGCCATGTAGGTATGACTGCCAAATATGTGATTGAAAGCATGGCCAGAATTCCGGTAGAAGTAGATGTGGCCAGTGAGTTCCGTTACCGTGAGCCTATCTATGAAGATAATATGCTGGTGATCATTATCAGTCAGTCAGGGGAAACAGCTGATTCGCTGGCCGCTCTTCGTGACGCAAAGGATCATGGAGTAAGAACACTGGGCATTGTTAATGTAGTAGGAAGCTCTATTGCAAGAGAAGCAGATAATGTAATGTATACATGGGCAGGTCCGGAGATTTCTGTTGCTACTACCAAAGCGTACAGTGCGCAGCTGGCAGCTATGTATCTGCTTTCCATGAAGTTTGCCAAAGTAAGAGGCATGCTCACAGATGAAGAATTTGCACAGCTGAGAAGTGACCTGATTCAGCTTCCAGATCAGATTGAATCCCTGTTTGGCATGAAAGAGAAGATCCAGAAATTTGCCAACCGTTATCTGGCTGCCGGCCATATGTTCTTTATTGGCCGTGGGATCGATTATGCCATTGCAATGGAAGGATCCCTGAAGCTGAAAGAGATCTCTTACATTCATTCAGAGGCATATGCAGCAGGAGAATTAAAGCATGGAACGATTTCCCTGATCGAGGATGGTACCCTTGTTGTTGCAGTAGCCACACAGGAGAAGCTGTATCCGAAGACGATCAGTAATATTGTGGAAGTAAAGACCAGAGGCGCTTTTGTAATGGCTCTTACCAATTTGGGACATACAGATATTGAGAAAAATGCAGATTATGTGATTTATATTCCAAAGACCAGTCAGTATTTTACCAATTCGCTGGCCATTATTCCACTTCAGCTGTTCGGATACTACGTTTCCGTAGGCAGAGGATTGGATGTGGATAAGCCCAGAAATCTGGCAAAATCCGTAACTGTGGAGTAGGGATACTTTCTTATATGTAATAGGAAATTACTCCGTAATGTTCCTATTACATAAAAACGCTCCGCGAGGATGCGGCCAGATGCATGAGGAATATAAGGAGCAGTATATGAGAAGATACGCAAAAGTGATAGCCATGGCTGTGGCAGTACTGGGGATCGTTATTTTTACAGTTAAGCCTCAGGCTGCTGCTGGCGGCAGTCTTTTGTCTGTTACAGAGGAAGCACAGGTTCGTCCTATTCAGGATGGGAGCGGGATGTATCTTCTGAAAAGCGATGGGTTTTATTGTTTGAAAGAAGATGGATCCAGAGATAATCGTCCAGGAGTTCATTATTTCAAGAATTTTACCATCGATGGGACTGTTTTTGAAGGATATTACTACCATGATGAAAGTGGGAAATTTCAGGCACATGGGCCATATATGGCTTATCTGAAAAATCTTTCTGTTTCATCTGAGGAAGATGGGTATACAGCAGGATGGATGTTATATGATCAATAATCTGGGCAGGATTTCCGCTGCACCTCAGATCAGGTATATCCAGCAGCTGACTCGCAGACTGGAAAAACCTATGATTCCTATTATTATTTCGATGAAAACGGCAAGATGAATACAGATCCTGGGATTTTTTATATTTCAATGGATTCAAATGGCAGAAGCTTTGATGGATATTATTATTTTGGAGAGAACGGGGTACTGGCTTCAGAGGCAGGGACCACTCCCCAGGGTTATGTATATGATGCAGATGGCAGGATTCAGAATATGGATGAGGGCGGCATACAAAGGCTGAAGCTATCTTTGCAGGAAATGGTAACAGACTTTGAAGGGGAATGGAGCATCTATGTAAAAGATCTTGGAACAGATGACCAGCTGGTGATCAACAACCAGAAGATGGCGTCTGCCAGCCTGATCAAGGCCTTTGTAATGGCCGAGACCTATGATAATATGGATGTGGTGGCTCAGAGCGAGGAAAGCATACTAAAGAAAGCTGCTGGCAGTAAGGAAGTGTCAAAGAAAATCGGAACTCTCCTTAGTAATATGATCACAGTCAGTGATAATGAATCCTTTAACGAACTGGTTCGCCTTCAGACCAGGAAATATGATTTTGCAGCTGGGGCCGGAAAGATCAATAAATATCTGAAAGCAGAGGGCTATCAGGATACACAGGTGCTTCATACGCTGGCACCATCATCTACAATACCGGTTGGAATCGGAGAGAATAATCCCCACATCTGTGAAGGACTGTGGACTTTTGCTGGAGAAGATCTACAGGGAAGAGTGTGGAAGCCGTAAGGATTCACAGGCAATGCTGGAACTGTTGCTTGGACAGAAGAATCGTACCAAGATTCCGCAGGTGCTGGATGCATCTGTAACGATTGCAAATAAGACTGGGGAAACAGATACTACCCAGCATGATATAGCCATTGTTTATGGAAATCATACAGATTATATTCTGTGTGTGATGTCAGAGGATTGTCCTAAGGAAGAGGATGCCATAGATGATATACGGAAGATTTCTGCTATGGTTTATGAATATCTGGAAAATGTGCCGGAGGAAGCTGACACCTTCCTCTCAGGAAAATAGCTTGACCAGATTTACTATATGATATATTATGATGGATAAAGGTAACTATTCAGCAGGCAGTATCCTGTGAGAGTACTGAATAGTTAAAAAAAAGAAAGATCATTTGAAAGGAGAATGACAAATGAAAGTAGTTTATACAGACAAGGCACCGGCAGCGATCGGACCATATTCCCAGGCAATTATTCTGAATGATATTCTGTTTACATCTGGACAGATTCCAGTTGATCCTGCTACAGGAGAGCTTGCAGGAGATACGATTCAGATTCAGGCTGAGCAGGTAATGAAGAACCTGGATGCTGTTCTTAAAGAGGCCGGAACATCTTTTGAGAATGCAGTTAAGACTACCTGTTTTCTTGCTGATATGGGTGATTTTGCACAGTTCAATGAAATATATGCAAAATATTTCGTGAATAAGCCAGCCCGTTCCTGTGTTGCAGTAAAAACACTTCCAAAGAATGTCCTCCTGCGAAGTAGAAGTGATCGCAGCCATCGAGAAATAATCAGGCACATAAACAAATGATAAAAGCCGGGATACATCCGATTAGCTGATAGGATATTCCCGCTTTTCAGCTTATAAAGAAAGAGTGTAACTATTCAGCAGGGGAATGCATTTTCTGCTGAACTGTTACGAAAGAGGAATACTGACAATGAGAATCGGAATGGGATATGATGTTCACAGGCTGACGGCTGACCGTGACTTGATCCTTGGAGGAGTGAAGATCCCATGGGAACTGGGATTGCTTGGGCATTCAGATGCGGATGTGCTGCTTCATGCTATTATGGATGCACTGCTTGGTGCGGCTGCACTTGGGGATATAGGCAAGGCACTTTCCGGATTCAGAATCAGCAGCCTATATCGCGGTACCTTCCAAGTCTTGTGCTGCTTTCCCATGTGAAGAAACTGATAGATTCCAGCGGATATGAGGTTGGGAATATTGATGCAACGATTATTGCCCAGAAACCTGAAATAGGCACCTCATACTCCGGAGATGGCACCAGGAACGTGGGCAGATCAACATTGGAAATACCTGTGTCCTGTGTGAATATTAAGGCAACGACAGAAGAGGGCCTTGGATTTACAGGGAGGGGAGAAGGGATCGCTGCACAGGCAGTGTGCCTTCTGAATAATAAGATGGAGGAAAGAGAATCATGAAGCTTTATAATACACTGACCCGCAGGAAAGAGGAATTTGTTCCTCTGGAAGAGGGTAAAGTAAAAATGTATGTCTGCGGTCCTACCGTATATAATCTGATCCATATTGGAAATGCCAGACCTATGATTATTTTTGATACTGTCCGCAGATACTTTGAATATAGAGGGTATCAGGTAGAATATGTGTCAAATTTTACAGATGTGGATGATAAGATCATCAAAAAGGCACTGGAAGAAGGTGTAAGTGCACAGGAGATTTCCGAACGCTATATTGCAGAATGCAAAAAGGATATGGCAGGAATGAATGTAAAGCCTGCTACTGTCCATCCACAGGCTACTCAGGAAATTGACGGGATGATCAGTATGATCCAGACCTTAATGGATAAAGGTTATGCATATGCAGCAAATGATGGTACCGTATATTTCAGGGTAAAGAAATTTAAAGAATACGGAAAGCTGTCCCATAAGAATCTGGATGACCTTCAGTCTGGCTTCCGTGCACTTCAGGTATCTGGCGAAGATCAGAAAGAAGATCCCCTGGATTTTGTGCTTTGGAAGCCCAAAAAAGAAGGAGAACCTTACTGGGAATCTCCATGGTGCAAAGGACGTCCAGGCTGGCATATAGAGTGCTCTGTAATGTCTAAGAAATATCTTGGTGAAGAGATCGACATTCATGCAGGTGGGGAAGACCTTATTTTTCCACATCATGAGAATGAGATTGCCCAGAGCGAGTGCTGCAATGACAAGATTTTTGCACGGGAACCTGGACGCATAATGCATTCCTTAATATTGATAACCGTAAAATGTCCAAATCATTGGGTAATTTCCGTACAGTTCGTGAGATCAGCCAGCAGTATGATCTTCAGGTGCTGCGTTTCTTCATGCTGAATGCACACTACAGAAGTCCGCTGAATTTCAGTGCAGATCTGATGGAGGCATCAAAGAATGCCCTGGAGCGTATTGTGGAGGCAGCTGGAAAGCTTGCTGACCAGAAAGACCATGCAGCAGTCAGAGAAGCTTCTCAGGAAGAAAAAAGAACTTATCAAAGAATCTGAAAACTTTGTTACAAAATTTGAAGAAGCCATGGATGATGATTTTAATACAGCAGATGCTTTGGCAGCAGTTTTTGAATTGGTTAAATTTTCCAATACAAATGTAACAGGAGAAAACTCAGCAGAGTTTGCAGGACAGTTGTTCACTACAATGAAGGATCTGTGTGAAGTTCTGGGACTGAACGTGGAGAAAAAAGACGAAATCCTTGATAAAGAGATTGAAGATCTGATCCAGGAGCGCCAGGAAGCAAGAAAGTCCAAAAACTTTGCAAGGGCTGATGAGATCAGAGATGAACTTCTTGGAAAGGGGATTCAGCTTAAAGATACACGCGAAGGTGTAAAATGGAAAAGAATTTAGATAATCTTAAACAGCAGTTTCAATTGGAGGATAGGGACCTTAGGACCTATTCTCCCTTAACACTGGCGTATATTGGAGATGGTGTTTATGAACTGATCATACGGACCATTTTGGTTAAGCGTGGAAACTGTCCGGTGAACCAGCTTCACAAAAAAGCCAGCAGCCTTGTAAAGGCGTCTGCCCAATCTGCAATGATCGAGAAGATCGAGCCTGTACTTACAGAGGAAGAGCATGGGGTTTATAAAAGAGGCAGGAATGCCCATTCAGGTACAATGGCCAAGCATGCCACAATGTCTGATTACAGAAGGGCCACTGGGTTTGAAGCGCTTGTAGGGTATCTTTATTTAAAGAAGATTTTCAAGGATCCTTGAACTGGTAAAGCTGGGATTACCCCAGGAATATTAAGGTGAAAGAGGAATAATATGAGTGAGCAGATAGAGGGACGCAATGCAGTAATGGAAGCATTTCGTTCAGGACAGGTGATCGACAAGCTTTTTATTTTGGATGGGTGTCAGGATGGTCCGGTACGAAGTATTGCTCGTGAAGCCAGAAAAAAAGACACGATTATCAATTATGTTGCCAAAGGAGCGGCTGGATCCAGTTGAGCCAGACAGGCTCTCATCAGGGAGTGATCGCCCAGATTGCTGCCTATGAGTATTCTACCGTAGAGGATATTCTGGAAAAAGCAAGAGAAAAGGGCGAGCCGCCATTTATTTTCCTGCTTGATAATATTGAGGATCCGCATAATCTGGGAGCAATCATCCGGACTGCAAATCTGGCAGGGGCGCATGGAGTGATCATTCCTAAAAGAAGGGCAGTGGGCCTTACAGCTACCGTTGCCAAAACATCTGCAGGTGCATTGAATTATACACCGGTGGCAAAAGTAACAAATCTTGGAAAGACAATTGATGAACTGAAAGAGGCCGGTATCTGGTTTGTTTGTGCAGATATGGATGGTGATAGGATGTATGACCTGAATCTGAAAGGTCCTATCGGTATGGTGATCGGTAATGAAGGAGAAGGAGTCAGCCGGCTCATCAGAGAAAAATGTGACTTTACAGCAGCGATTCCCATGAAAGGGGATATTGATTCTCTGAATGCTTCAGTTGCTGCAGGTATACTTGCATACGAGATCGTTCGTCAGCGACTTTCCTGAAACGCCTGTAAAGGGCAGGAGGAATTATGGAACAGTACAGTAAATATAGTGATGAAGAGCTGATTCAAAGACTGCGTGCCGGTGAAACGGGAATTGCGGATTATCTGATCGAAAAATATAAATATCTTGTACGGCGGAAAGCCAGAGCAATGTTCCTTATAGGCGGTGACACAGATGACCTGATTCAGGAGGGGATGATCGGGCTTTTTAAAGCTGTCAGGGATTATCATCCTGTAAGGAAGCTTCTTTTGTTACCTTTGCACAGATGTGTATTGACCGTCAGATTTACAGTGCTGTTCAAAGTTCCAAGATACAGAAACACATGCCATTAAATACCTATATTTCGCTAAGCCAGGAGGATGAAGAAAGCCCCCTGGCGCAAGCATGGGTTGAAACACCAGAAGAGATCATCATTGACAGGGAGAATACCCGTGCCTTGGAAGATGAAATCAAATCGGCTTTAAGCCCAATGGAAAATACAGTGTTAAATTATTATTTAGAAGGAAAAAGTTATGCAGATATCGGGATGTTGATGGACAAAAATCCTAAGTCTGTAGATAATGCTTTACGAAGGATCCGCACAAAGATCCGTGATTATCTGGAAAAGAAATATGTTCTGTGATATTGTTTTTCTGATGTGAAAAGTTTTAGGTTTTTTTTATAGATCTTTATAGTTCTTTCATTGACTTTTTTTCTCTATTTGGTAAGATATAGCCATCTTATAAATATTTCAGCGTTACATTTCATAAATCTAATTTCTTTTGATCTTAATCTGATCATTTTTTCATTTTTGTATCTTTTTGAATTAGAAATTTGTACTATTCATTTTTGCACATGCCGGAGCATGTACATGTCTTTTTCGTTTCTGGAGGTGATTCCCTTGTGCTGATTCAGTAATTCCGATATGCGAATAGCGGGAAGGATTGTGGGAGTGCAAAGCACGGAACAATCCGTGTAATCATGATTTTGGTGTTTAAACATCAAGATCATTCTATACTTCTGAAAAAAAGAACATGAAAGGAGCTAAATAAAATCTATCAGAAAATGAAAAGAAAAATCATGATCTTATTTGCACTGGGCTGTATGACAGTTCTGGGAGCCGGGGCAGTTACCTATGCCTATCTGACTGATGATGATGTGAAACAAAATGAAATAAGGGCAGCAGAAAATAAAGTACATATAGAAGAAGAATTTAAGCCGCCAGAGGATCCGCAACCAGGTGATGTGATCGTCAAAAAGCCCTGGGTAGTCAATGACAGTAAAATTCCTGTCTATGTTCGGATCAGAGTTTGTTTTTCAGATTCTCGTGGGGAGTCACAGTGTGAACCTTTGCAGATTCACAGAAAATGGAGCCGGCAAGAGGATGGCTACTATTATTATGAAAATGTATTGGCAGCAGGCGAAAAGACAGAGCCCTTATTTGAAAGAATTCAGTTAAAGCCGGATTTGATAAAAGAAGAAATCTGTCCATTCGATCTGCTTGTTTATACTGAATCTGTCCAGGCTTACGGATTTACAAATGCAGAGACTGCATTTGCTGCACTTGATGGAGGAAAAGAATGAGGAAAAATATAAAAGCTATAGGGCTGCTTTTGGCAATTGCCTGCATTTCAGGGGCGCTTTATCAGGGAACAGGTGCTTATCTGACAGATGAAAGAAAGGTTGTGAATCATCTGGATTTTGCAGGAGCGAAAGGGATGCAGGCAGTTCTTACAGAACCGGCATGGGAACCGGAAAAAGGCTTGTTGGTGATTCCAGGAATAAAGCTTTTGAAGGATCCGCAGGTTACGAATACATCGTCTATTGATATGGATGAACTGGTAGCTTTGAAAGTTGAATTTGTT
>NZ_JAYFUY010000036.1:0-11408 GCF_059933065.1 Blautia sp. HA3515
TGAAAATCATAATTTTCCGAAAGGTTGTAATAATGTTTATCAAACCCAACTATGTACGTCCGTTCACGATTCTGCGGTACTCCAAAGTCTCCTGCTCTAAGTATTTCATATTTTACATAATAATCTAATGACTCAATATGCTCCAGTATGACTTTTAATGTTCTGCCCCGATCATGTGATCTAAGCTGTTTTACATTTTCCAAAAGAAAGACCTTTGGTCTTTTATCTCTCATAATTCTTTCTATTTCAAAGAAAAGCGTTCCCCTTGTATCATCAAATCCTTTTTTCAAACCAGCTGATGAAAATGGTTGACAGGGAAATCCACCAAGCAATACATCAAAATCCGGAATGGAATCCGATTCAATCTGTGTAATATCTCCCTGTGGCATTTCTCCAAAATTAACTCTATATGTTTTTTGAGCAAATTTATCCCATTCTGACGAAAAAACACATTTTCCCCCAAGTTCCTGAAATGGTATACGAATACCGCCAATTCCAGCAAACAAATCTATAAATTTGAATTCCGTATTACCTTCAGATTCTGCATACGGACGCTCATTTGCAAAATGAATAATTTTACTATAATTTTTATCTGATGGGATTTCTGTTCCTGCTTCCCATGCCCTGACCAGTTTTTCACCTCCTGTCCCTAGTCCCAGAGCGTCTGAAAACTCCTTCACGGTGATTCCAAGATTTTCTCTTTTTACCCTGATCTCATCACAGACATTTGAAATTATCATTCTAAATATTCCTCCAGTTATAAACTATGATGCTTAATTACATCCAAAATATATTTCATGACCCTTATAAATTAGATTTCTGCATTTTTCACTTTTCAACATTGATATGGATTGTGATTAATCCGTTAATATTCCTCACTAATATCAAAGTCTATTTTATTTTTCTTGCAATAATCATCTATTAATTTCATTGTTTTTAAATTCGGTTTAGCTTTTCCTGTTTCCCATCTAGTAACCGTGATACATGAAACGCCAATTTCTTTTGCGAAATCTTCCTGGGTCATAAATGCCTTACGTCTGATTCTTTTTATATCTTCTGAAAAAGCCATCGTTCTACCTCACAAATTAGGAATCCATAATTTTAACATTCATAGTCTATCATGCATATATCGCAAAAGCAACATTTTTCCATCATTATCTCATCAACAACTCATCTTTATTTTATCATTAATTTAACATTTAACATTTTCAAAACACTATTTCTGCTTATATTTATAAGATCCCTAACATCAGTATAACAAATTGCCTTTCATAAGGCTTATAATTTTCTTCCACCCATCTGCCACTTATAATGTCTCTTAATACTCCGCACAGCCTGCCGCAGTGTATTACTGCGGTCATGCTGATGATATGGATGTGAGACCTTATGTTTATGAAATATAATACAGGATCCCATCAACGGATATTCCGGATTATGTATATATCACATATGTCTGGTATTCTGGGACATGATGGTCACATCTCAATCATTCATACAAATAAACTCAAAATACCCTGGATCCAGACATTCAAGATCTCCCCTGCTAAACACCTGCTGCCTCCTTCCCCAAATACCCTTACAGTGCCTTCTCCATGATCTCCTGCACTGTTCCGGCATCCATCTGTCAAAAATATTTCTCATACAATTCCACCGGCAACTTCACAGACACACTCTGCGGCTTCTTCTGTTCTTTCCCTACCAGGACACTTTCAATCCCTTCTTTCGTAATTTTCTTTCCCCTCTTCCGCAGTTTCACTGCCTGCTTCGGTTTCAGTTTCTTTCCCTCAGACTCTGCCACCTGCTGGATCATCTTCTGCATCTTCACATTCAGATAAGACAGATCCGTCTTCACTATCGCCGACACTTCCGTCAATCCAGTTATTTTCGCTGCGTTGGTTTGTTATGCCCTGCAAGCATCTCATAGCCTCTTGTAGCCTTCCTCACGATCACCGGATTCAGCACACCATACACCCTGATGCTCTGTACCATGTCTTCCTGGCAATCTCCCTCATACAGCCGGAATGGATGATCATGAAACGGATGGATTTCCTCAACAGGAATAGAAACAATTCCATTCACAGACACTGGCGTATCCTTCACCGGATCCTCAGCAAGAAAATCCAGTGCGTCCTGAAATACTTTTCTTTTTGGTTCATTAGCTTTCATCTCCATCCGCAGCTTACTGTCCACTGTTGAAAGCATCATGAATGAAGGAATAAAATCCACACTATTTCTGCTCTGAATAAACTCTGACGGATCCGGCATCTCCTCATCTTCCAGCCGATTCATCATCAGATCTCCGATTGTCACCGGCACAGCCGCAGGATCTTTAATTCCGAAGCAGGTTGTCAGATTTGCCTGGCTGTCAAAATCAACAGCCAGAACTTTCTTTCCCGTTTCTGACAGAAAATACGCCAGATTCCAGGAGCTGGCAGTCTTGCCAACTCCCCCTTTAAATGATCCGCATATTATAATCCTTGCCATACTTTCTCCCCCTCTCATGCTTTCTTTCCATAGCATCCTGCACTCTGCTCTTCCACATATTTTGCAGTAATTTATTCCTTTTCATTCTGGTATCTGATTTTCAGTTTCTTAATCTCCTCATCCATAAATGCTGTTTTTGCTTCCTGCTCCTGTGCTTTATTCACATCCGTCGTGATAATCAGCTGTCCATTTTCACATTTCACCTGTACATAATCCCCAAGATGAAATCCCAGTTCTTCCAGCCACTTTCCTTTTAATGTAATTGCCGGAACTGTCTCATATTCATAACCGCTCTGTCCACAAACCTTCATGTTTCTTACATTTTTCTTTGCCATAGAATTGATTCCTTTCAGATTTGACTAATAGATTTTTAGATAAAAAGAAAAAGCCGCTGACACGTTATCTTCTAACGCATCAACAGCTTCTGTCTTGCTTTGATTCAGTGTATTATTCGGTTTTATTTAGGCTCTTTACCATCCTTAATACGATAGTAATCATCCATATCCACGCTGAGTTTTACCTTGGCATCTGGTTTTCGTTTGCCCAAAAGGCATACCGTTTCGACTGTGTTTTCGTTGAGCAGCCGAATTGCTTCACCTTCAAAGTCTTCATAATACACCGGAAATGCCAGACCACTAATTCCGATGACGCTCTCACTGTTTTTATCTGTTTTCTTCTCCAATATTTTTATTGAATTCAGGTAGTCTTCTTCCACCGTGCTGAGTGTTCGCGCTTTATATTTTTTATATTCACCCGTTGCTTTATCAACAGCATGTTTGTGTGATATACTTCCATTCCCCTGCAAAAGCTGTTCACCGCTCATTGTCAGAATCCGATCCAGATGCTCTGCCCAGTCCCTCATTGTCATAGCCTGTTCTCGTTCTGCCTGACGTTCTGCAAAATCAAGATATCCCGATACCAGCTGTCCCATTGCACGCAATTCTTTTTCAGATAAATAATTCTTTGCAACTACTGCTTCCTTTAATGTTGGCTGATTTCCTTTAAAAGTAGTAAGTTCCATAAATTCTTTTTCTGCATCAGCTCTGGTATAAATCACTTCTGACGCAGTTTGTCCATGAATCGCATATTGAATTTTGTTTTGCACTTTTTTGAAAAATGCAATGGATATTTCCGCTTTCGGATCATAATCTATGCTCGTTGCATAAATTTCCAGAACCTGACGATATAATACTTTCTCGGATGCACGAATATCACGAATTCTCTCCAGCAATTCCTTATAATATCCACCGCCACCTAGATCTTTCAAACGATCATCATCTAAAGCAAAACCTTTTCTCATGTATTCTTTTAAAATTCCAGTTGCCCAGATTCTGAACTGTGTTCCTCGTTTTGATTTTACACGATAGCCAACAGAAATAATAACATCAAGATTGTAATAATCTACCTGATATGTTTTCCCATCAGTCGCAGTTGTTGCAAAATTTGCAACAACTGAATTACGCTGTAATTCCCCTTCTGTAAATATGTTTTTTATATGTCTGGAAATAGTTGATTTATCTCTCTGAAACAATTCAGCCATCTGATCAATAGACAGCCAGACAGTATCACCATCAAAAGTAGTTTCAACTTTCGTCAGACCATCCTCTGTCGTATAAATAATCATATCTGCTTTTTCATTGTTCCGATGCCAGGTTCGGTATCCATCTCTCTGGATGCAAACGGCGAGCCGGAGAACTTTTACGCGGATGGCGGTGTGTATTACGTGATCAATAATAACTGCGGCTATGACGGAGATCTGGAGCTTGCATTGATTCCGGAGACCTTCCGCACGGACGTACTGAAGGAAACATTAGATTCCAAGGGTGTGCTGATTTGAAAACTCGGCGGTGCCGCTTGCTAATGGTATGGTGAAAGCAAAGACCGGAAATACCACGGATGCTACCACCTATGCTGATTGGTACAAGGCGGTATATGTGCCTGCGGCAGAGAGCGATGTCGCAACGCAGTCGCAGTCTGCCGCGAAGCCTGCGAAGGCAGTAAAGGAGTGATTGGATTATGAGTATGATTCAGAAGATTGGGATTGACGGAAAGCAGGTGCCCTTCAAGGCATCTGCCGCCATTCCGCGTATTTATCGCATCAAGTTCCACCGAGATATCTATAAGGATCTCGATGCGCTTGGAAAGGCTGTCGGAAACGGTGATGAAGGTTCCTCTCACCTCGATATGTTCTCTCTTGAGATGTTTGAGAACATCGCCTACATCATGGCAAAGCATGCAGATCCCACAATCCCGGACAGCCCGGAGGAATGGCTTGATGAGTTCAGCACCTTCTCCATCTACCAGGTGCTTCCAAAAATCATCGAGCTCTGAGGCTTAAATGTCCAGACGGATGTAGAATCTAAAAAAAACTTCACGCAACTGACCGGCCGATGACCACGCCATTGTTGCTACTCCGCTGCGTACAGCTCGGCATCTCCATCCAGGACCTTGACTTACTCACGATCGGGATGGTGAATGACATGTACGCAGAGAGCAGCAATGATGAGTACAAAGGCTATGCACAGATTGCCACGCAGAAAGACTTTGATCTATTTTAGTAAAATGAAAGCTATTGCTTGCTATTTGAGTCAATTTGGTATATACTTATTTCAAATAAAGAAAGGAGATGCTTGCAATGAAAACGATCAGTATCAGATTAGAGGATTCTATTTACGAAGAACTGGGAGCGATGCTTGATGCAATGGGTCAGACAAAGCAGACTTTTTATGAAACCTTTACCAGAACTGCATTAAGAGAAAGAAGCATTCCGTTCATTATCAAGGCACCGCTTTCAGATACGCACGCAAATAACAATAGCAAATTAGAAGCTTTCGCAAGACTTGAAGCATCCAGAAAGGCTGCTACAGAGACAATTGATTATGATTCTGAAAGGAAGGAAGCGATGAATGAGAAATTCGGTATTATTGATTGATACAAACATCCTTCTGAATTACATCACGAACCGCGAGGATCCGTATCTTGAGCAGTCTGTGGAAATTGTAAGAAAGTGCGCAATTGGTGAATGTACTGGTTACATTGCATTCCATACGCTTTCCACTCTTTGGTATGTGCTAAGAAAGCGCAGTGACAGTGTTCGCAGACAAAATCTGAAAGATATATGCGAAATCTTCACTGTCGCAACCGCATCACAGACAGAAATTATTGATGCGATTGAAAAAGATTCCTTCGAGGATTTCGAGGATTGTTTGCAGGATAAATGTGCAAAGGATGTCGGAGCTGATTACATTATCACCTGCAATGTGAGAGATTTTGAAAATTCCGAGGTTCCGGCGATTACACCAGATGATTTTATAAAATCATACAGATAAAGATAAAAAATGATTAAAGCATCTATCAGAAGAGACGAACAGATAAAGCGGATCAATGACCTGCAGGATTATATTACGCAGCAGACTACCTACCTCACTGAATTTGACGAATCGCTGGTGCGACGCTGGATCAAGCAGATCACTATCTGGGATGACCACATCACCGTCGAACTGAAATCCGGTGTTAATATCGATGTAGATGCATAAGTCCCATAGATGCACTAAACCCTCCTGACCATGATGGCCGGGAGGGTTATTGGGTTTTATTCTACTTTTATTTCTGGTAGATAATAGATTTTTCCATCCTTAGCAATAAGCTGTACATCCTCAGAATACAACTCAGACTTATCAATATATAGCGTATTCTCACCAGAAGCCTGTGCACGAATCATGTCTGCCGTACTTTTTTCAATTGACCGATAATTGAAGTCTTCGTCAAATAATCCCGGAAGAAAATGAATTACTCCATCAACCCCTGCTCGTTTCCTTCTAGCTTCGTCTGTATCTATTTTTAGCCTCTCTGTTGTACCTTCATGCCATGCAGCAAGCCTGCTTTGTGTATCTTGAACCTGCTTTGTATATGTTGGAAGAATAGCGATACATTGTTCTCTCGAAACTGCTCCAAGGTGCAACGTATACCTCAAATCAGATATTTTATACAACACATCCAGCAATGATTTTTGATACATAAACCAGTTTTGAGCATTTTCTACGACTTTTTCATACGAATCATAGTCAAGGTCTGTTTTCTTTGCAAATCCAGCTAAAGTTAAATTTACCTGTCCCAGTAACTGAGTGCATTCCTCTTCAAGGCTGTCTAACTGGTTAATTTTCGATATTCTAAGCTCATTATTTTCTAGGATTTCTGTCTGAAAATCTGCAATCTTTTTTACATGAGCTACGAGAGAGAACACACGACTTCTATACTCGTTATCTTGGAAGTTTTATATTTCAGAAATTCCATCACTAATTGCACCCAATTCTGCATTTATTTGTGTCATATAATACTGGCCAACAACCATTGATGCGACACCCATAGCAGCTGCAGCGGTGTTTGCTACCACTGCCGTTCCTTTTTGTGCTTCAACAGCCACTAAATTGGCGTGTCCTTGAATGCCGTCTGCACCTCGATAGAATCCTCGAACCGCCCCTTCCATAGCCTTTGAATCAGTTAATTTAGCTCCAGCCGGGATAATTGCTCTATATAAAACACCGCCATTTGCAGCTTGCACAGCCTGTGCTGCATTATTAGCAGCATTTACCGCTTGCGCTAACCCCGGAACAAGATTATTTACATGAGCAAGGACTTTACTATCCGTGATTTCAACCAGTGCATTCTCATCCTTGATGACTTCTGCAGGAAGCATTTCCATCTCGATAATTAATTCAGTAGGTGCATCATTAGAAAACAGCTATCGCATGTTTCTCTGCGTCTGTTTTGATATCCGCACTTGCATTTACCTCTTGATTATTCTTTTTTCGTTGAATAATGAACATGCATATTGCCACCACAGCTATTACACATATTCCAATACCTGTGTACTCCATTTTCTAGTACCTCCTATCATTTTCTATAATAGGCCTTGTAAATTTTGCGAATCAAGAAACCGTATACTTCTCAATTGAACCACATGGTTTCGCTATTTCCTTATCAAAAAGTACAATGTTTCGGCCAACTTCCGACACCGTACTTCCATAAATAATACCAGAATATCCAAGTGATCTATAATACTGAGCCATTGTCTGAAAAGGTGCGTACATTATACCCTTATCAGCCGAATCATCTATTGGTTCAAATATCTGCTCTGAAAGCAGTTTTGAATATGTATAAACAGCCCACTCTGTAAATATTTGTTTGAATTCTGTCTTATCCACACTATATTGAGGAACTCGACCTAATATTTTTGCTATCTTAACTCCTTTTTTTACTTGTGCATTACCGTATGATTCGAGCATATGATTTAACTGTTCATAACTTTTATCGTCTGCAATTGTTAAATCAACAATCTTTATATCACCATAAGCCTTTTCAAGTGCGAAATGGCAGAATCCAAATTCATCCCCTACATGTGCTCTGCATTCAGCTTGTGCACATTGATGTATATCTGATTCATTTCCGAGCGCTAAATACAGCCATTCTACTCCCGGAGGACTGAATCTATTATCATTTTTAATAAATTCTTTCTTCGGTATAAATCTTTCATATTCAGGCATCTCGTCTTTTTTGAGAATACACCCTCTGCCAACTAAAGTCCCATCAAGGGCATTCAACTTTAAAGTACTATGTTTAATCCCAAAGTTATCATAAAACAAATCATTATAGACCTTAAGAAACGTGCATTTTTTCGCTTTTTCAATATCATTATATGAAAATTTTTCCATAGCTAGCGCATCTCGAAACTCATCCCATGTCTTCCTTATTGTTCTCTCATTATTTTTTATATTTCCAAAATCAAAAATACCCATGTTTAAATTCTCCATTAAATGTCATCTATTTCACTGCCAAGTCTGTCTCTTAGTATTGAGTGGCTTAAACTGCGGTCGGCTCTGACAACAATCCCAGTGCCACAACCTATGACATCTAATCCACAGCCTAAACCCTGCCGCTATTCTCCGACCATCCACTTTTTCTCCGGTCAGGCTAACAAGTAGATATGTTTCCATATAAGAAAACCGAGCTTTTTCAGAAGCATGGCTTCAAATCCAAACCTCCGAAAAAGCCCGGAAATACGCCACTTTTCAGCCATTATTTATCTTTTCTTGACAGCAAACAGACCACTTCCACATGCTCGGTAAAACAAAACATCTCCACTGGCTGGATCTTCCTGGCAGCATAACCTTTCCGGGTAAGGTATCCCAGGTCACGGGCCAGGGTTTCCGGATTGCAGGAAATGTACACCACCCGGTCAGGGTTTAATTTCACAAGGGAATTTAAGAATTTCTGGTCACTTCCTGCACGTGGCGGATCCATAAACACAACCTGGGCGGTCTGTCCGGAAGCAGCCACTGCTTCCATATATTCTCCTGCATCTCCTTCGCAGAAGCGTACATTGGAATTTTTATTCTCTTTTGCATTGATCCTGGCATCTTTTACTGCGTCCTTATTAAGTTCAACTCCTGTTACCCTTCCTGCTTTTTTAGCTGCGATCAGGCTGATGGTACCAATGCCGCAATAGGCATCGATCACGCTTTCTTTTCCTGTCAGGTCTGCATATTCCACTGCTTTCTCATACAGGATCTCCGTCTGCTTTGGATTTACCTGATAAAAAGACCTGGGGGAAATACGGAAGGTACAGCCACAAAGGCTATCCTTAATATAACCCTTTCCGTAAAGCACAATATCACGGTCTCCAAGAACCATGCTTGTATTTCTGTCATTTACATTCAAAACGATTGTTGTGATTTCAGGATGTGCCTTTTTCAGTGCTTTCACAAAATTATTCTTTGACGGAAAAACCGGTGAAACAGTTACAAGAACCACCATGATC
Organism: Blautia sp. HA3515; assembly: GCF_059933065.1. Taxonomy (NCBI): domain Bacteria; kingdom Bacillati; phylum Bacillota; class Clostridia; order Lachnospirales; family Lachnospiraceae; genus Blautia; species Blautia sp. HA3515. The sequence goes on from NZ_JAYFUY010000036.1 coordinate 9,302, forward strand.
TCTTTACTGGTAAAACCTCTGCGTACCAGCACATGACGCAAAAGGCCATATCCGGTATCTTCATCATAGGTTTTGATCTTAAAGGATTTCAGCATACCACGGATGGTACGGATGATCTCCTGGCTTTTCTCATCCTCGATCAGGCACTGGTCGATAGATACAACCCTGTGGGATCTGGGCTCATATATACCGGAAATAATATTTCCTTTCCGGTCACGGTCAAAAACTGCATGTACTTTATTCCGATAAAAATATGGATTCTTCATCCCTATGATCTTCTGCACTTTTCCATATTTTCCCAGCAATTCCTGTACCTGCTTCTGTTTTTTGGCAAGCTGCTTCTCATAGGGTACGCCCTGGTATCTGCATCCTCCGCATTTTTTTGCATATGCACAGCTTAATACTTTTTCTTCGCTCATTTTTCCTCCAAAAAGCATTGCAAACTTTTATAAAACTCCGCAATGATTCTAACATCCAAATCTTTATATTTTCTCAATAGTATTCCGCAGCTTCTGCATCTTTTCATCCAAAGCTGCCACTTCCTCCGAATAATCCTTCAGTTCCTTAGCTGCCTTTTCTGCACCGGATACATTTTTCTTGTACATTAACTGGTACTCCAGTACAGACCAGAAATCCATGGCAACAGTACGGATCTGTATTTCCACCCGTTTTGTCTCAGATTCTTCATTGAAATAAATAGGGATATCCACGATCAGGTGAAGACTCATATACCCGTTTTTCTTTTTTGGCTTTTCAATATAATCCTTCTCTTTGATAACTTTGATATCCTGCTGCTTTTTCAGGGTCTGTGCCACTTCATATACATCATCAAGAAATAGACAGACGATCCTTACACCGATCAGATCATTCAGCTTTTTTCTTGCGGTCTGCAGATCTGTATCCAGTCCCTTCGCGCACAAGCTTGGCATATATGCTTTCCGGCTTTTTGATCCTTCCGGTAATGCTTTTCATAACCTCTCTCTGATATTTCATGGAAAGCTGTTCATCAATGATCTTTGCCTTGGCTTCTACAATACCGATGGCATACTGTGCCTGCAGATAGAACTGATCCTTCTGCATGTCTTTGTATATTTTCCTGATTTCTGCTGCTTCTTTTTCCCCGATCCCATTCTTATCTTCTTTATTCCCCATAAACGATACACTCCTTGATCCAATCCTACGTAACTGTTCAGTATCATCACAGTTACTTCCTACTGAATAGTTACAATAATACAATAAATTTTCCTCAATGCCAATGATAAATGATGAAATAATACAGGATCCTTGTGCTCATTAGCCACATATTTCTGTAAAATCCTGGTAAAATCATAAAAATGCCACATCCCCTATTACTGAAGAACTCTTTTCAGTCTTAAGAAGATATGGCATTTATACATTTCATCCGGAGATATCTTTGCAGGAGTTTTTTACAACATTTACTGGTTTATGCAGTTTGCTTTTTATGATTGTAAAAGCGACGGACCATCCATACCGCCAGTGCTGAAGCAAGCAGGCCGATCAAAAAGCCGGCCAGTACGTCTGTAGGATAATGAACTCCCAGATACAGCCTTGAAAAGGCGATCATACAGGCCAGGACCAGGGAAGGGATCCCGTATTTCTTTGGTAAAAGCCTGAAATACACAAAAGCACTTGCAAATGAAGCACAGGTATGCCCTGATGGAAAAGACCAGTCTATTGGCCTTTTGACAATTGGGATCAACGCACTGTATGTATCATATGGTCTGACTCTAGCCACCATATTTTTCAGACATACATTGGTGATCAGCGCTCCGATCACAAGGGCGATTGCTGCTGCTACGCCTGCTTTCCTGGTTTTCTTCATGATCAGCAGGACAACTGCCAGAAGGATCCAGAACCATCCTCCGTCTCCCAGAAATGTGATGGCCCTCCAGAAGCCATTCATCCATTCTTTCCGGATATGTTCCTGGATGTATAAAAGAATAGAGATATCTGCATTTTGAATTACATTCATTTTTCTGACCCTTTCTTTTCTTAGTACGCAAAAAGAATATCAGAAAATAGATTACACTATTTACCCCGAATTGTAAAGCTTGTAAAACAGCATTGCCAGATATAGCTTGTGAAG
>NZ_JAYFUY010000037.1:0-22883 GCF_059933065.1 Blautia sp. HA3515
CTCACTCGCAAAGTTAAATTCCACTCCTCTGTGGAATTTAATCTTACAAAAATCCATTCTTCCAAAGGTGGAATTTAATTCTTCCTACTTTTCCTTTATAATTCTTTATACAAATATGGCTCTTCCTTCCCAGCAGTAAGGAGCCCTTTATGAACAAACAAAAACATTTAAATCTTGAAGCTCGAATCCTCATCGAAACCTTACTTAACGAAAGAAACAGTTTTAAATCTATTGCAAGACATCTTGGTAAGGACTGTACTACTATTTCCAAGGAAGTAAAGGCACATATCTGTTTCGACAAAACTGGTGCCTATGGACATGCTTTCAACGACTGCCGTCTGGCTTTCCTGCATCAGTGTTCTATCCAGAAGATCTGTTACCACTGTACCGCCTCTAATACCAGGCTCTGCTGGACATGTGGCAAATGTAATTCCTCCTGCATTTCCTATGAAAAATATCTTTGCCCTAAGCTTTCAAAACCGCCCTATGTCTGCAATGGCTGTCAGCAGCGCAGCAAATGTATCCTGGAAAAACGCCTTTACAAAGCTTCTTATGCCCAAAGAGAATACGAACAGGTCAGAAGTGAATCCCGTTCCGGGTTTGCTCTTTCTGAAGCAGAACTCCGGCAGATTGATGACGTGGTATCACCTCTTCTCAAAAAAGGACAATCCCTTCATCACATCGCTGTTCACCATGCCGATGAACTCATGAAGTCTGAAAGAACCCTGTATGCCTATATAAACAGTGGTCTCTTTACTGCCAGAAACCTCGACATGCCACGTACCGTTCGCATGCGCCCGCGAAAAAATGTTTCCAGAAAACTCAAAGTCGATAAGTCCTGCCGTATCGGACGTGATTTTTCTTGTTTCGAAAAATATATGTGTGATCATCCAGATGCTTCTGTCCGACAACTTGATTCCGTGGAAGGAATAAAAGGAGGTGCCGTTCTCCTTACCATACATTTCGTAGAACAGCAGTTACAGCTCGCATTTCTCCGGCAGCATAATGATTCACAGTCCGTCATTGATGTCTTTAACCGACTCTATATTGAGTTAAGAACAGACATTTTCGTGGAGCTCTTTCCTGTCCTTTTGGCAGATAACGGCAGTGAGTTTTCAAATCCTTCTGCTATCGAACTGGATGCACAGGGAAACCAACGAACTAAAATATTCTACTGCAATGCCAGTGCACCTTACCAGAAAGGCAGCTGCGAAAACAATCACGAACTGATGCGCAGGATCATTCCAAAGGGCACTGATATCGGACTCTATACGCAGGAACAGATTGATCTCATGATGAGTCACATTAATTCTTATTCCAGAAAGAAACTTGGTAATAAAAGCCCTTATGAAGTTTTTGAATTCCAATATGGCAGAAAAATTTTAGATGCATTTCATCTGCAAAAGATTCCTGCAGACGAGATCATCCTCAGTCCCGAATTATTAAAATAAACAAAATCTGATAAAAAAGCTGGGCAGGAAAATTTACGAAGCCATCATCGCAGAATACCCCCAGAGGTGGAATTTACCCATTCGCAAAAATCAACCGTAAATTCGACTTCCGCTCAGCATGCACAAAAATCCCTAAAACCACAGCTTTTGTCTTTATTTTAACTCTGATCTTAGGGATTTCATATACAAGATTCATCTTTTTCTGTTTTACATGGAATTTAATCCTGCAAAGTAGAATTTACCTCTGCAAGGTGGAATTTACTTTTTCAATTCACCTATAGCTTGTGAAACAACATTGCCGGATATAAAAACATCTTTTCACGGATAAAACCTTTTAAAACAGCATTTCACGGATTGCTTCATTGATCATCTTTTTGTGAAGGGCACCATCTTTATCCTTATCCGGGATTTCCCGAAACACAGCACCGGGAATATGCTTTGCCAGATATTCTCCATATTCGTAAGGATGGCACAGATCATGCCTGCAGGCCAGAATGGTAACAGGAACCTGGATATTCTTCAGCACCTCCACATTAGGAATAGGCGTCTTATCCGGCAGGATCTGATATTTCTGCCAGTATTTAAGACAGGCTTTATCTTCAAAAGGAGAGAAGTAAATGCATTGCAGGTATAAGCAGACGGCTCCTTTACGATCTGCCACCCTTCAGTGGTATAAAACCGCTCAATGCCTCCCTCCTGCAGGCAGGCTCCCAGATCATAATACGCTTTCTGAACCTTATCTGACATAGGATGATCTGTCCATGCATTCCGGATCAAAGACTTTTTCAACCTTCTGGGGATATCTTACTGCAAGATTCAGACATACCGCAGCTCCCATAGAGATTCCTGCAAAGTACGCCTTTTTTATTTCCAGTCTGTCCATTAAATCAGACACATCATTAGCAAGATGATCGAAGTCAAAATTCTCCCAGCAGGCTTCACTTTCACCGTGGCCCTGCTGGTTCAGATTGATCAGTCTTACTCCTTCAAGCGGCTCATAGGTGGACTGGATCTGCTTTACGCTTCCTCCCATGCCATGCAGAAATATAAAGGGTATCCCTTCACCACTGATCTCATATTCCAGGTGAAGACCATGATTTATCCATTTATACATTAAGAATCTCCTCCAGGAACTTTTTGCTTGCCGGTATCTGTTCTTCTGAAAGGCCATGCATGATCAGTGCACCTTCATATCCTGTCTTTTTCAGAAGATCAATATACAGTCTGAAATCAAGATCTCCCTGTCCGGCAGCTACGAACTCTGTGTCTCCTTTAAAGGAAATGTCTTTTGCATGTGCCAGGACAATATCTCTGCCAAGGATCTCAAAGCCTTCCCTCAATACTTTTTCCATGTCTGCTGCATCACCGTCATGGAACAGATTTGCACCATCCATAATGATCTTGATCCGGTCACTGCCGGAAGCATCCATATATTTTCTTGCGATCTCAGGAGAACAGATAATATTACTTGCCTCTGTTTCCACACCAAGGATCACATCATTATCATCTTCATATTTTAAAATGGTTTCTGTGGTTCTCATCAGGTCATCCCAGGAAGACTGCTTGGTATTGTCCTCATGCCATTTCCATTTACTTTCTTTATTCTTGGATCCAGTGCAAAGTGTAACAATGGGAATACCCAGATATCTGGCGATCTGGCACTGAAGCTTAAACTGGTCACAGCCTTTTTTTCTCGCCTCTTCGTCCGGATCGATCATATTAAAGGTACCGGAAAGTGCATCCAGATGGATGTTATATTTTGCAGTAAGTGTACGGATCTCTTCCAGTTTCCTTCTCTTCCACATGCTCCGGCAAAGAAGGAAGACCTGCATTGGAAAGATTGAACTGAGTATGTGTAATGCCATTTGCAGTCATTCTTCTGTATGTTTCTTCCAGATCACCGATCTCATAGGTTCTGGAAAAAATACCGATTTCTTTCATGATCATAATCCTCCCTTAACGTCTTTTAATGCGATCCATTTGCCACCCTGCTGTACAAGACTGATAGGTTGCAATCAATGCACGCATCACCATCATTCCATCATCTGCAGTTGCCCCTGTACACGGTGTGCCGTTTTTAAGATACTGTCTGCCAAAGCCTTCCAGCTCTCTTCTGTAAAACTGGCCGTCATATGCCGCAGGTGTGGAAGAAACATTGGTTTCTTTATCATAGCATTCTACAATCGAAGAACGGAATTCCCATGGATTAAAGGTCTTCGCATAAACTGTTCCGCCTGTACCGTAAATCTCGCAGCCTTCATGCCACTGCTGTGCGATTGCAATGGTAAGATCTAAGGTTCCAATGGCTCCACTGGCAAAATTACAGTCGATCAGCCAGGAATGGACCCTTTCTTTATGTACATCTGTTGCAACGCAGTCAATATCCCCCATAAAATAAAGAGCTGTATCAAACAGATGGCTTCCATGTCCCAGAAGGTAATAATGATCCAGCACTGCCTTTGGATTGCCTGCCGGTTTTTTCATTGCATCACTGGAGTACAAAACAGGCATCACGTTATCTGTAAGGGTATAACGGCCTACACTGTCACAATACCAGCCTTTATATGTTGTGATCTCGCCCATTTTTTCTTCTTTAAATTTCTTGGCGTACTGAAGGCCTTCATCATAACGTTTCATATGACCTACCTGAAGGAACAGCCCTCTTTCCTCTGCCATTTCTTTTAATTCCTGGCATTCTTCAATGGAAACTCCCATGGGCTTTTCCACAAAAACATGCTTTCCTGCAAGAATCGCCTGTTTTGCACATGGTACGTGGAACTGAGTCCCAATACCAATGATCACTGCATCAATCTGAGGATCTGCCAGCATTTTGCTGTAATCGTCATATACCTTAGGGGAATAAATAGCAGCCATTTTTTCACGAAGCTCTGCTGCCACATCACAAATTGCTTCCAGCTGAATGTTATGTGCTTCAGTTGCATCCAATCAGATGGGCAGCCTGGCAGATGATTCCACAGCCAAGTACACCAACCTTTAAACAACGCTCATCTTTTTTCACATTTGTTTTCATTGTATCACAACTCCTGTCCTGTTTATTTTTTACTGTCCATTAAGAGGGCCCGGATTCTTTTTTGAACATTCAAGAATGCCTCGGCATTCTTGCTGCGAGGTGCGCGTCATGCAATTGCATGACATACTTCTCCTGCGCACCTCTGCAATCCTGCCGGAGGCTATATCAGCTGGGGGATTGACTCCCAGCTGATATATGATTTCTTTTTGACAGGTTCATTGTATGATTTTTGCATGCGTATTACAAGCATATATTATGCGTGTTTATGCGTGTTTCATTGCTCCACTCATATGATTTTATTTAAATATCTTTTTTTCATCTCTTCTGAAACCCTTCTGGAACATACAAGATGGGTGATTCTTTCCAGGGGACATACAATATAATTTGCTTCTTTATCCAGCTTGGAATTATCACAAAGTACATTCAGTTCCCTGCAGTTTTCTGCCAGATACTTCTTTACCGGAGCCTCATCTTCATAAGGATAGGGTACAGATACCCCTCTTTTGGCATCTACAGCATACGCTCCCAGAAAGCACTGGTCAAAATGATAGTCCTTCAGCTGGGAAAGCACCAGTTCCCCCACCGTTGTCTGGGAACCTTTATTGTAGTGGCCTCCAAGAAAAGTAACATCTGCATTGGGACGTTTCCTCAATTCCTCTGCAACAGGAAAGCTGTTGGTCACTACCCGAAGCCGGATGGATACAGGAAGAAGTGATACAAACAGGGTATTGGTAGTCCCACCGTCAATGGCGATCAGCTCTCCCGGGGTGTACCAGCTCTACAGCCTTCCTTGCCACCAGATACTTTTCATCCTTTTCCACATTTTTCCTGGCATCAATGCCTGGCGCCGGCCTTTTCCAGGGAACAGCTCCTCCGTATACCCTTTTCAGGATCCCCTGTTCTTCCAGCTCAGAAAGATCTCGCCGTATGGTATCATGGGAACAGCCAAATACCCTGGTAAGCTCCTCTACATTTACTTTGCCGGATGCATACAAAATATTCAGGATCTGCTGATGCCGTTCCTCTTTTAGCATTGCACTTTGCGCCATTTTCACAGTTCCTTTCCTGATTGGTTTTCTATTGCCTGACGTTTCTTAAGCTGTTCCATAACTGTAGGAAAACGCTGATAATCCGTATGTGGAAGAGCCTGTGCTGCTACCATCATATTCAGGAAATCATCCACAGCTGCAAACTGGATATACACCATTTCCTCTATGATCCGATCGATATCTGCCAGACAGGACCTCTTTATCAGAAGCTTCTACGCCCCTTCCAGAGAGGAATTGCCTGCATTAATGATCCTGTCCAGGTCCATATCCGGATACATCCCGATGGCAATGGCAGATTCTTTTGATACATGCTTTCCAAAGGCTCCTGCCACATAGAAGTTTGCGGCCTGGTCCATGGTAATACCGGATTCCCGCAGCATGATCTCTACCATAGTATGGGCAGCTGCTTTTGTACGGATAAATTCCTGAATATCTTTCTGGTAAAAGAAAAGACCAGGTGCATATTCCACTGCCAGCATTCCCTCTTTTCCTGGATCCTGCTGTTTTCTCCGGAACAAGATTTCCTCTGATATCAACCCAGCCGCACAGAAACATCTCAGCCAGCAGATCAATAATCCCGGATCCACAGATCCCTTCCGGCTTCCCTTCTCCGATCACATGACAGTAGATCTGTCCTTTTTCAATATGTACCCTGTCCACTGCACCTTTGGATGCACGCATGCCTGTTTTTACAACGCCGCCTTCCAAAGCCGGTCCGGCTGCTCCTGCACCACATAAAAGAAATTCCTGATTCCCGATCACCAGCTCCCCATTACCTCTAGAAAAAAGATATTGATATCTTTGGACTTATATATTTCTGTAGCGATCATCCCACTGATAATGTCTCCTCCCAGATAGTTGGATTTGGAAGGATAACAGTACACATAGCCTTTTACAGGAATTCCCAGTTCCTCACCTGTTAAGAAACCAGGCTGGTCAGCCCAGAACGTTGGGTGTGTAAAATACACAAAAGGGATCCATGCCCAGCAGAAAATGGATCATAGTTGTATTTCCTGCAATCACCATGGAAATGCAGTCCTTCATATCTCACTGCTTTGCTCCAGCTCCTTCATACATTCTTTCAGTGAAGCAATGGTTTCCTGCCGTATTTCTTCCAGTTTATCCGGGGCATCCTTGCAATAAAAAATCCTGGAAAGGATATCTGTTCCAAAGCGGATCTGCCGGTTATAACAGCTTACCTCCCTGATACACTCTCCGGTTGTGCAGTCTATCAGCCGCATCACCACTGTGGTACTGCCTAGATCTGCTGCCAGTCCATAGTGCCGGTGGCTGGCGTAGCCTTTTTCCAGGTCTGCGATCACCCACCCTTCTCCATCCCAGGATAAGGAAGCAGTAAGCTTATAGCCTGCCTCCTCACATAAAGGATATAGTTTTCTTAAAATCTTTAAAGGCATGTAGGCCTCTGTTCCCTGCTGTTTCAGGCCATCCAGTATTCTTTTCTGATCTGACCGGTTTTCTTCTTCTGTGGGAAGGGGTAATTCCAGATATATTTTTCTTGAAATTCCATCCATATATAATATTTTTTTGAAAAGAGAACTATTGTTCCCTCTCCCTCTCTTTCTTTCGTTTTTCTGTATCATACCACAATCCATTCCATAGAAAAAGAGCCTGCAGTTCTTTTGTCTTCAGAACCACAAACCCTTTTTAATACTTTTGTCTTTCTTTATAACTATTCAGCATTTTGTATCCTTGCAGCTGCAGCCTGTTGAATCGTTATCTTTTTTCAGGAAAAGGATCATCCAGAAAACGTGTAACATGAAACTCCCCTTTTTCTGCCTGATAAAGCTGTAATAAAGCCAGACCAATACCTGCCGCACCGTCAAAGCATCCGATAGGAGTACTTTTATTACCTGGAGCGATCCTGTCAAGGGCAAAGCTCCATTTCGCCTGATCTGTTCCATCCACAGATTCAAAAATGCCATGCTCTGTCAGCTCTTCCCCGCATTTTTCTGCCTGTTTTAGATATTTCTCATCTCCAAAGGCAGCCCAAAGCCCAAGATACATATTCAGGATCCCGGCTGTACCGCAGCACAGATTATAAGTATTCCAGTAGCCTTCTGACCGGATCCTTGGAGCACCTACAGCCTCCAGCCCTTTTACAAGACTTTCCAGTTTCTCTTTATATTTAAGATCACCGGTAGCTTCATACATCTTATAATAATAACGTACTGTACCTGCTGGTCCATGGCAGTATCCCAGGTAAAACAGATTTTTCCTGTCCGGAAGCCCGTGAGGAAGCAGCTTGCCGTTTCCTTTTTTCACTGCAACAGAATCCATGAACTCTGCGATTCCTTTGTTACCTTCCCGATATTTAGGATCTTTCCCTGCTTCATACAATTTCATAAGAACAAAGCCAATGCCTGCTGTACCCATCGGGAAATTAGGGTCAATATAATCATCATCTGCTCCAAAATAGGAAGGATCTACTCCCGGATACCAGCATCCGCTCTTATCTTCTCTTCTTTGCTCCAACAGGTTTTCTCCTGCCAGAAGTGCAAATTCCTTCCACTTTGGATTCTCATATACCCCTGCTGCATAAAGAAGAAACAGGATGGTGCCTCCATCTCCCACAATTCCCGGAAATGTAGACCAGGTATAACCTTTCCCGTTTTTGCCAGGTCTGGCATCTTCCTGCATTTTGGAAATAATGGAAGCAACCGTCTCAGCGTATATCTTTTTCCTGTTACCAGATACAGTCTGGTAAGCGCAAAGCCCGCTCCGCTCCAACCGCTTGAGAAAGCATATTTTGAAAAGTTACGCTTCAGCTCAGGTTCGTTCTCCCAACGGTATTTCAGATATAAACCTGCCTCTTTTGCTTCTTCAAGATATATACTGTCTTTTGTTGCATCGTAAAGCCCCAGAAGAAAACACAGGATCCCGGAAGCACCTGCATACATGCAGATCTCATCATAATAGATAGGTCTTCCTTTGGCTGCATCCTCAAGGGACCAGAAGATGCCTTCCGGTCCCTTTTCTTTTTCTGGTATTGATAAAATTCATAGTCCTTTTAGCAATTTCCAGATAGTCCATAGTTGTGATCACTCCTGTGTAAATTCTCCTGTTTCCACATTATCAAGTGGTTGTTTCCGGAACACCATCAAGCACCGGGAATGCCTTTTCTTCAAATTCCTTCTCATCCAGATCCTGATTCAGATCACCGGTAGCCTGAAGATCTGTAAATGCATTTTTGAAAGTATCTCTTGCTGCTGTTACACCTGGGTTGAAATCCAGTCCTTTGATAATGCCTGCATTTGTTTCAACATCACCGGATACATATCCTCCTTCGATCTGGATCTTTGCCGCTTCTTCCGGATTTGCACTTGCAAATGCTGCGCCTTTCTGTACAGCTCTTGCAAAGGCTGCTGCACCCTCTGGATTGTTCTGGATCATATCCTGAGTTACAAGAGCCATGCAGCAATATTCATCCTTGAATTTCTCATCTGTACCAGTGTCAAGAAGCTTTGTCACATCGTAATTGGCTTCGATCATGGTTCCCATTGGTTCATGAACACCAATTGCGTCTACAGCTCCATTGTCCAAAGCCATTGCAAGATCACTCATTGCATAAGCCACAAAATTCACATCAGCATCAGCACCATTTACAACAAATCCCAGATCTGCCAGTTTTCTTTTTACTTCCAATGTACTGGAATCTGAAAGACTAGGAACACCGATCTTTTTACCCTTCAGGTCTTCCAGGGAACTGATCCCAGAATCTGCCTTTGCATAAAATTTGGTGCAGCCTTTGTGTACTCCAGTTACAAAGGAAACAGCAAGGCCGTTGGAAATAGGTGTGATAAAGTTGCAGGCCAGGCCAAATGCAGCATCGATTTTTCCTGCAGTGATCAGGTCTACTGTCTCAGAGGAAGCAGCCACTGTTACTTCACATTTCTGTCCGATGGCTTCCAGCTCTTCCTCGAAATATCCGTTCTCAGCAGCTACCTGCATAGCAACACCACACACTGTATCTTTGCTTACCTGGATCCGTACCACTTTCGTATCATCTGCCTGACAGATCACAGTTCCAGCTACAAGCATTGCTGCAACTGTAACAGCTGCTGTGATTTTTTTCAGTAATCCTTTTTTTCTCATAATCTTTTCTCCTCTTGTATATATTAATTTTCTGTAACCATTGAATGTTTTTTGCATACTGCCTGAAAAATATATCAAACAGCTGTCTTATCTTTATAAATAGTAATCCGGATCCTGTAAATTTCCTGCAAAATTAAGGATCTCCAGGATTTCTTTTCTGTAATTCATAAACACATCCTGTCCACGTCGTTCCGGGTCTGGACAGATCGATATTGATCACCTGCTCCACTTTTGCAGGTCTTGCTGACATTACCACTACCTGATCGGACAGATAAATGGCTTCATCCACATCATGTGTTACCATGATCATGGTCATATTATGTTTTTTCCAGAGATTCCATGATCATGTCCTGCATATTCATTCTTGTAAAAGCATCAAGTGCTCCCAAAAGGTTCGTCCAGGAGAAGGCGCCTTGGGATGCCCGACCAGTGCCCTGGCAAGTGCTGCTCTCTGACACATTCCTCCTGAAAGCTGGTGTGGGTAGGATTTTGCAAAATCCTTCAAACCTACCAGTTCCAGGAACTGATCCACATCATCTTTCTTTTCTTTATATTCCCCTCTGGCTTTCAGGCCAAATGCCACATTATTGCGTATATTCAGCCATGGAAAAAGATTGGCCTGCTGAAATGCATAACCTCTGTCTGCTCCTGCCTTTGTAATCTTCTCTCCATCCAGGTAAATCCCACCCCGATCAGGAAGATTCAGACCTGCGATGGCTCTTAACAATGTGGTTTTTCCGCATCCGGAAGGACCGATCAAAGACACAAAGCTTCCCGGCTTTACAGTAAAGCTAAGATCGTTTAGTGCCACCACTTCTGAGCCGTCCGGATTTGTAAATTTCTTCTGTACGTTATCAATCCTGATCTGGCCTACCATTTGATCACTCCTCTCTGCCATACCAAAACCTGGTCTTTGATTTTAAATACAAGGGTGATCACCAGTGTACAGATCACTGCGATCAGGATCAGCCCTGCATAAACATTTGCATAAAGCATCATACTTTTTTCCCAGTTCAGATACCAGCCAAGTCCTGCGTCAGCGCCTAACAGTTCAGCAGTTACAAGGGTAACAAAAGCGCTGCAGGTTGCATAAAAGATTCCAAGGAAAATGCTTGGCATTGCTGCCGGAACTGCTACCTTGAAGATCCTGTTCAGTTTGCCGGATCCAAGGGTAGAAGCCACTTCAAAGTAAGAATTATTAACATTCTGGATCCCGCTGCTGGTCATCAATGTTATTGGAAACCATACTGCCAGTGCAACCATAAATACGGATGCTGAATAAGTAGTTGTAAACAGTGACAATACCAGGGGAGACCAGGATGTAGGTGGAATAGGGCCTACAAACTTCATAAACGGTGAGATCCAATAGCTTGCTTTTTTGTTGAATCCGATCAGGATACCTGTAAGGAATCCCAGGATCCCGCCTGCCAGAAATCCGCGGAGCAGAAGCTGCCAGGATGCCAGGATACATTGGATCAACAATTCATAATCAGTAGCAAAAACGCCAAACACCCTGTCCAGGCAAGGGAAAAACAATACCGGAAGTAATGCATATTTGGATGTGATCAGATTTATCACTGTGATCAGTACTGCTGTTCCTGCAATAAGGGGTGCCTTGTAGCTTATCTTTTCATCCAGCTTTGCGCTGATAAATGAAGCAATAAACAAGATTCCGTAAACAACGGCCAAAAGTCCCAGGAAATACAGGAAATATGGATGGTCTGCCGGTGGCTGCAATTCTGAATCCGGTATTACAAGATCTGTAACTGCTCCCAGCGCCAGACCTGCAAACGGCAGAATTTTTATTAATGTTTTATTCATACGTGTTCTTCCTTTTCCTATTACGTGATAATTAATTCTCTTATATGCTGATTAATTCTCTTACGCAATGCTTCAGTCTTCTTTGTACATATTTGTGGAGAGGTATTTAAACGCATTATCTGCCAGGATCACTATTATATTTTTTCCTTCTGCTTCAGGTCTTTTTGCTACTTCAGTAGCTGCTTTTACTGCAGCTGCTGCAGACTGTCCAAGAAAGATTCCGTCTGTTTTTACAAGCTTTCTGCCGGTTGCATAAGCATCTTCTGCGATAATATCAAGACACTCATCATAAGGCAGATGTTCCGGCGAAAAGAAAACCGGAATTTTGTCTGTTGGTACATCATCAAATGCCAGCACACCGTCAATGGTATTTGCTTCCGGATGATCCAGCGACTTTCTGGACTGTTTTGCCGGCTGTGCACCAATGATCTTTACATTCGGATTTTTTTCCCTGAAATATCTTGAAAGGCCTGCCAAAGTTCCACCAGTACCAACAAGAGCTACCACATAATCTACCTTTCCGTCTGTATCTGCCCAGATCTCCGGTCCTGTGGTTTTATAATGTGCTTCCGGATTGTCTTCATTTGTTCCCTGGTCGATGTAGAAATAGCCATGTTCTTTTGCATAGGCATTCATCACAACAGACAATCTTCCCATTGTAAGGCCTCCACTTTTCAGCATCTCCAGAAATCCAGGTACATCTCCGGCCTGAAGCAGATTCACTCCATAGGCTTTCAGGATCAGTGTTCGTTCTATGGATACTCCCGGCTGGATTACTACAGAATATTCATATCCTCTTGCATTAGCAAAGGCTGCTGTAGCGATCCCTGTATTGCCGCTGGTAAAGTCAAGGATCTTACCGCCTGGCTTCAACCTTCCGTCCTTTTCTGCCTCCAGGATCATATTTAATGCTGCTCTGTCCTTAACGCTTCCGGATGGGTTAAAGTATTCCAGCTTTCCAAGAAGATGGGCTTTCAGCCCAAGGCTTTTCTCATAATTCTTTAATTCTACAAGCGGTGTATGTCCAACTAATTCTGTGATTGACTGATGTATATTTGCCATGTTTCTTTCCTCTTTTATGATTTCTCTTTTAGTTCTTTCTTTTTGTTTCTTATTTTTTGCTCTTTTACTGTTGATTTGTTCTTTGCTCTTGTTTTGGTTTTTACTCTTATTTTGGTTTGCTTGTTTCAGGTGGGTTCTTGTATTTCCCAGTTTTTCGATATGTTTTATATGTTTTATGTTGCTTATTATATCAAACTTTTCCTGATTGTCCAATACATTCCATTTATTGTCCGTTATAGTTTTTTTCTATTGCAATAATGCTAAACGTATAATAAACGCAGATCAGGGTATGTACGGCTTTCATTACCATACATACCCTGATATTCTTTACCCCAAATATTATTCAAACAGCTCTGGCTCATTTTCAATCAAATCTTCTGCCTTTTAATCCGCAAAATAATCAATCTGCATTGCATGGCGGACATCCTGCATGGTTTTGGCAGCTGCTTTTCTCGCTTCTTCGCTGCCCTTTTTCAGAATCTCATATACCTCCGGTATCCTCTGCTCCCAGGCCTTTCTGCGTTCTCTGATCGGTGCAAGTTCAGCCTGCACTACGTTGTTCAGGAATTTCTTCACCTTTACATCTCCAAGACCGCCTCTCTGATAATGAGCTTTCAACTCATCCAGACAGCTGTACTCTGGCAAAAATTCCCGGAAATGCTCCGGTCTGCAGAACGCATCCAGATAGATAAATACTGGATTTCCCTCAACCTTGCCCGGATCCTGCACCCGAAGATGATTCGGATCTGTAAACATAGACATGATCTTCTTCTTGATCTCTTCCGGCTCATCTGAAAGATAAATACAGTTCCCCAGGGATTTACTCATCTTAGCCTTTCCATCAATACCTGGAAGTCTGAGACATGCTGCATTATCCGGAAGGATGATCTCCGGCTCTGTCAAGGTCTCTCCGTATACAGAGTTAAACTTATGCACGATCTCCTTACACTGCTCCAGCATTGGAAGCTGATCCTCACCTACCGGAACTGCAGTAGCGTGAAATGCCGTAATATCTGCAGTCTGACTTACCGGATATGCCAGAAAGCCTGCCGGAATGCTTGTCTCAAAATCACGCATTTTGATCTCTGCTTTTACGGTAGGATTCCGCTGCAGTCTGGATACAGTTACAAGATTCATATAATAAAAGGTAAGCTCTGCCAGTTCCGGAATGGTAGACTGTATAAAGATGGTGGATTTCTCCGGATCAAGCCCGCATGCCAGATAATCAAGTGCTACCTGGATAATATTCTGCCGTACCTTTTCCGGATGCTCTGCATTGTCTGTCAACGCCTGTGCATCTGCGATCATAATATATACTTTATCATAATCTCCTGAATTCTGAAGGCAACTCTCCCTCTAAGTGAACCTACATAATGTCCTACATGAAGTCTGCCTGTAGGTCTGTCTCCTGTTAAAATGATCTTTTCCATTTGTCCTGTCTCCAATCCTCTTATCTGTTGGTTCTCACCAATCATCTGCAAGTAACATAGCTGAAATTCTTTGTCCTCAGCCTTATTTTATTCCTGTATCAGGTATACTTCTGTGTAGTACACACCCTTGCTTTCCCCTTCTGCATGGCTTCCTACATAAATATCAATGCAGTTCTCCTTGATCGCACCGCCGCAGTCTTCTGCCACATATACCTGTCCGTCGATCACAACCTTGGATCCATAAGGGATCTGGGTAGGATCCACAGCAATGGTACGGTTGGTCACTGCAGTAACACCGGTAGATGTGATCCCATTGGACCATGGACCACAGCAGATACTGCATGGACAATAATGTGTGATACGAAAAGTGCCAAGAGACTTCAGGGATGCATCTGCTGATACGGAAATCGGAGTGCCTACCTGTACGCCATCTGCGGCGGCACCACTGCCATTGACAGATGTCACACCGTCAACAGCCTCAGCAAAAACACCTTCTCCTGCACTTTTATGGATGCTTCCTGCCTGGATATCTCCGTTTGAAGTAGAAGTATCTGCTTTTGCAGTAAGGCTTTCATCCTCATAACCTTCCAGCACATTGGTCGGTATATATCCTGTGCTGGATGTGCCTTCCTCATTTTCAAAAATGATCCGGCTCCAGATCCCATCTACAATGCCGGTTCTGGTGAGCTGATCCTCTTCCAGGACTTCACCTGTCACTTCGCCGTCTTTTCTTCCCGGAAAATCAAGGACATCACAATCCCTGGCAACAGTAACCGTGTCATTCACCTCTTCCAGTGCTGTGCCCTGGCCAAGCTGTATATCTGAAACAAAACCACTGATCTGTTCCCCTGTATCGGATGTGTATTCTACCTTGCTCCAGCCATTATCACATACTGCAACCCGTTCCAGCTCTGTGCCAAAGACAGCCGTATCAAGCACATCTCCTGTCTCTCCCGGCTTGGAATGTATCTGGGCACTCTTGGATGTAATATATAAATCCTCTGCATCCGCCAGCGCTGTCACAGTGCCTCCTGCCCCGTCATCCAGCGAAAAACGCTGCAGTGCTTTATCTTCCTGTTTGTATTTATCAACAATCCCATCATAATCCAGTACCTGAGCTGAAACAAGGATGGGTGCTAAAAGAGCTGTACATAAGCCAGCCAGAAATATTTTTCTTTTCATGGTCAGTCTCCTCTCTGTCCATAAGCTTGTCTTCTGTCCCTACTCTGCCTTATCATAGCACAGAACAGTGTCTCATTCAATTTTCTGACCCATGTTCACAGAATTTTTATAAAATCAGCTGCTTTCTCCATCATTTTCCAGAACCTGAATGGCCCTCTGAAGCTGATTATCCTCTTCATGGCTGTAATCACTTTTGTTCAAAAGATTGGGATCAAGCTTTTCTTCTACATCCGGGGAGATCCCTGTCTTATGGATATTATTGCCTTTTGGAGTATAATACTTTGAAACTGTAAGCTTCACTGCACTTCCATCCGAAAGAGTACGTATGGACTGTACGATCCCCTTTCCATAGGTAGTAGTGCCTACAATGGCTCCGATCCCGTAATCCTTAACTGCCCCTGCAAAAATCTCGGATGCGCTGGCGCTGTTTTCATTGACCAGCACTGCCAGGGGTATATCAAGGGCATTTTTCCCGTCACAGGTTTCTTCTTCCCTGTTTCCGTTTTTGTCCTCCGTATAAACGATCAGGCCTTCCGGAAGGATCTGCCTTAAGATATCGCAGACAGAATCCAGCAGTCCCCCTGGATTATCCCGAAGATCTACGATCATCTTCTCCATACCCTGATCCTTCAGATCCTGAAATGCGGTTGTATATTGTTCTACAGTAACCCCTTTAAATTCTGTGATCCGGATATATCCAATCTTAGGATCCAGCATCTCATGAAAAACAGATGGCAGTTCCACATCTGTAATAGGAACTGTAATGGTAAGAGGCTCATCTGTATTTTCTCTGTGCACTGTAAGGATAACATTCTTGGCATCGCTGTCCCTGATCATGGATGCCACTTCAGAAACAGAGCTTTCTGTAATATCCTGTCCGTCAACAGCGCTGACCACATCCCCTTCCTTAAGGCCTGCTGCTTCGCCTGGTCCGCCCTCATAGCACTGAACGATCTGCACGCCCCCTTCTTTATTCTCCTGCATCACAACGCCGATTCCTACATAGGATCCCTGGGAACTGGTATTTTCCTCCTGATATTCCTTTGCTGTATAGTATCTGGAATAAGGATCACCCAGACCATAGAGCAATCCTGCATACAGCCCTTCTGCCAGTTCATCTTCATCCTTATCCTCAAGATAATAAGTATCGATCAGTTCTTCCAGATACTCCAGCTTCTGGACCCTGGCACTGTCTGAAAGCACAGTTCCTTCTGCTGGTACCTGTGCATATTTGTATCCTGCATATCCTCCTGCTGCCACTGCAACTGTAAAAGCTGTACCAAAGGCTGCACCTTTCCAGAAATTATTATCTGCCATCATTCCTCCTGCAAAAGAGGGATTGACGCATCTGCATCAATCCCACATTCTGATACCTTATACTTTCAAATGCTTTCTGGTGGTCCAGAAGCTTCCCAAAAGACCGATCCCGATCCCCAGTGCCAGACCGATGGGCAGAAGGGTCATGTAGATCCTGCCTACTGGTATGAACTCAACCACACCCATAAGTACATTAAACCTGGTCAATACATAAGTAACTGCACTATTATATGCAAAATACAGGATCACAAGAGGAATAGCCGCTCCGATCACTCCAAGTACCATGCCTTCCAGAAGGAACGGTGCACGCACAAAAGCGTCTGTGGCTCCGATATATTTCATGATCCCGATCTCATCCTTACGCACAGTTATACCTACGGACACAGTATTACTGATCAAAAATACAGAGATCAGAAGAAGGATCACAATGATCACAATGGAAATACCGGATACCAGCTTGTTAATGGAGCCAAGAGTCTTGGCCGCCTGCTCAGACTGATTAACCTCTCTTACGTGATCCAAGGTCTGGATATACGCCACAAGCACTGCCTGTTTGGAAATGTCCTTCAGATATACCTGGTAGTTGGAGGAATTCACCAGCGGATTGTCATCCTTAAACCCTTCTGCAGCATCTGTATCTCCAAAATATTCTTTCTTCATCTTTTCCCAGGCATCATCTGCAGACTCATACTGGATCTGTGCTACTTCAGGACGTTCCTGGATCAGTGTACCGATCTGCTGGATCTGCTCATCCGTAGTCCCTTCATCAAAAAATACTGTGATAGGAACCTCCTCTTCCACCTTATGTGCAATATTATTCACATTATTCACAATAGAATAAAAAACGCCAAACAATAATATACAGGCGGACATGGTAAGAACTGATGCAATGGAAAACATCATATTTCTTTTAATATTTTTTACACCCTGCTTCAGGGTATACCAGATCGTACTAGGCCTCATGATATTCTCCCTCTTTCTCGTCACTGATGATCACGCCATTATGCATGGTAACTACCCTTTTCTTCATGGCATTGACGATCTCTTTGTTGTGGGTAACTACCAGTACGGTTGTGCCTCTCTCATTGATCTCTTCCAGAAGCTTCATGATCTCCTCAGAGGTCCTGGGGTCAAGATTACCGGTTGGCTCATCTGCCAGGAGAATATCCGGACGGTTTACGATCGCTCTTGCAAGAGCTACTCTCTGCTGCTCTCCACCGGACAGTTCGTCTGGAAATGCCTTATATTTCCCTGCAAGCCCTACCTCCTGCAAAACCTCCGGTACTCTTTTACGGATCACTCTGGTAGGACGGTTGATCACACGCTGTGCAAAGGCAACATTCTCATAAACATCCCTGTCCTTTAAAAGACGAAAATCCTGGAACACAACACCCAGCTTCCTGCGGTATTTGGCTACTCTGCGGTGCTTCATCCCCTCCAGACGTTCTCCGCTTACAATGATCTCACCTGAAGTAGAATCCAGTTCCTTCAGTAAAAGCTTGATCAGCGTGGACTTCCCAGGAGCCGCTGCTCCCTACCACAAATACAAATTCCCCTTTATCAACATGCAGGTTGGCATGATTCACAGCCGGAAGACCCTGCCCATAAGACTTGGTTACATCCATTAAATCGATCATAATGGTCTCCTTTGTTATACGTAACTTTTATGTAACATTATTGTAATATATCTTTTATTAAATTGCAACTGCTATTTTCCGGTAATTTATTATACATGCACCCTTTCCCAAAAGCAAGGCATTTCACAGCTTCTACATAAAGAATCCTCCGGGACTCGTTACCCGCATAAAATAAAATTGTCTACCGCTGGCAAAAACGGTAGACAATGGTATTTCCTTCTTAAAATCACTGAAAGCCACACAGATGCCGGCTTAGTACTC
The DNA here is from genome assembly GCF_059933065.1 of Blautia sp. HA3515. Taxonomy (NCBI): domain Bacteria; kingdom Bacillati; phylum Bacillota; class Clostridia; order Lachnospirales; family Lachnospiraceae; genus Blautia; species Blautia sp. HA3515. The sequence goes on from NZ_JAYFUY010000037.1 coordinate 18,355, forward strand.
AAGTGTTTCCATGTATTTCATATATCTTACAACCATAAGAGCAATCTTAAAGGTAATGGCATCCTCAAATACACGAAGATCCAGTCCTGTACTCTTCTGCAGCTTATCCAGGCGGTATACAAGAGTATTCCTGTGGATATAAAGCTGTCTGGATGTCTCTGACACATTCAGGCTGTTCTCAAAGAACTTATCAATGGTGGTCAGTGTCTCTTCATCAAAATCATCCGGTGACTTACCGCCAAAGATCTCCTTAATGAACATCTTACAAAGCGGAATCGGAAGTTGATAGATCAGACGTCCGATACCCAGAGAACTGTATGCGATAACGTCCTTCTCCGGGAAGAAGATCTTACCTACATCCAATGCCATACGTGCTTCCTTGTAGGATCGTGACACTTCCTTAAGTTCCTTGACAATGGTACCGTATGCAACATGTACTCCGTCTTCTCTGGAAAGTCCAAGTGTGTCCAGGATCGTCTGGGCCAGCTTATCCATGGTCTCATAGCCTTCGCCCTCTTCCAGTTCCTTTACAATGATCACACTCTTCTCATCTACGGCTGTGATAAAATCTTTGCTCTTACCGCCAAAAATACTCTTAATGCTCTCTACAGAACTGTGCTCTCTCTCCTGTGGAAGCTCGATCAGCATAACCACACGGCGCACATCAGCTTCGATGTGAAGCTTCTTGGCACGATTGTAAATATCTACAAGAAGAAGATTATCAAGAAGAAGATTCTTGATAAAACTGTCTTTGTCAAAACGCTCCTTATAAGCTACGATCAGACTCTGAAGCTGAAATGCTGCCAGCTTCCCGACCATATACGTATCCTCGTCCTCTCCATGAGCTACAAGGATATACTCCAGCTGATAGTCATCATTCACTTTGAAATACTGATAGCCTCTCACAAGCTGACTCTCTGCCGGTGAATCAACAAACGCCTGAACATCCCCTGTCTGGATCTCGAAATCAGTACATGTGGATGCAAGTGTCTTGCCATCTGTATCCATCACACAAAACTGTGTCCTGGATATCTCTTTAAGTCCCTCGAGGGTATTCTGTAATACCTGGCTTGATATCATTCTATTCAATCCCTTCTCATGTAAAAGTGTTTGAGGTTATTTTAATACAAAATAACCAAAAAAGAAAGAGGAAATCAGAAAAAATTTACAAATTTTTATTCAAAACTTCTCACTTTTTCTCTATAAAGCCTTCCCCATGCACTTCCCGTACATCACATACGATCACGAAAGCATCTGGATCGATGGCATCCACTTTTTCTTTTAATGTAACGATTTCCTTTTTATTGACTACGCAAAACAGCATCAGCTTATCCTGTCCGGAGTACATTCCTACCCCTTTCAGGCCGGTAACACCACGGTCCATTTCATTGATGATCATATGGGAAACCTGCTCTGCTTTCTCTGTGATAATATAAGCTCCCTTTGAAAATTTCAAACCTTCGATCATGCCGTCAGACACTTTTGTGACAAGATAAACTGCAATAATTGCATAAAGAGCCTTGTATACGCCAAAAACATACATACCCACCACAACTACCAGGCCATCAATGAACTGCATGATCTGGGCAATGGAATAATGCTTAAGCTTACGCTGGATCAGGGCAGCCATCATATCTGTACCACCGGTAGTCCCCTGTCCAAGAAAAACAAGTCCGATGCCTACTCCCTGAATCACACCACCATATACCGCTGCAAGCAGAAGATCATTTCCCGCCAGGTCAAAATCAGGAATACAGCCAGGCAGCACCGCCAGCCAGAAAGAAAGACACAGCTCTCCTACCAGTGCTTTTTTTACAAACTGAAAGCCTCCGATCCTCATTCCCAAAAAGAACAGCGGAATGTTTAATGCCATGTTAGTGATCCATAAGGGAATCCCGCCAGGAACAAGGCTTTCTGTCCACTCTTTAACAATGATAGCCACTCCTGAAAAACCACCTGTAACCATTCCTGCCTTATCAAACGCAGATATTACAGCAACTGCCATCAGGCAGGTACCTACAATGATCAGCAGATAGTCCATATATTTGAGTTTTTTCCCAAAAGAGCTCATCTTCATTCCTCCAATTCCAATTGTTTTGTGAGATAGCGGCCTACAATCCTGGAAAAATCAGTAATATCCCGGATATATGCAAAATCCTTACCGAAGATTTTCTTTTCTGTAGCCAGATCCTTCTCCTCACCTGCAAATACTCCCAGTACGCTCACCCCTGCGTTTCTCAGCCTGCGGACTTCCCCAGCAGTATCATTCACTGCATATTGTCCCATATACGGCTTAGGATTCTTTGCATTTGGACGGTTTACAATTACATCATAAGGTCGTCCATCGCTTAAAATGATCATGATCTTTTTTCTTCCCTGCGGGCCAAAAGCCCATAACCAGCCGCTTTAATGGCCAATCCATCCCTGTTGTTGGAAGATGTTACATAGTTGAATATATTTTCACTTGCGCTGTCAGGTTCGTCATACTCCCGAAGTCTGTGCAAAATCGTATTGAAGTCCCAAAATGTACAATAGCTCATCACACGGTGAGGGATTCTCACATTTCCCAGTGCTTTGCTGATCATATATGCCTGTAATGCCACATGGCCCTGCCGGTTCATCTGGGAACCGCTGGCATCGATCAGTACATCTACAACAAAATCCGTCTGATCCCCTTGCTGCTCTTTTTTGAAAAGAAGTGCATCCCTGCTTCTGCCGATCCTCCATAATCTGGCAGGCAGGATCTGTCCCCTGTCAGACAGGATTTTCCTGGTTTTCACTTCGCAAAATCAGGGATTTACGCAGCATTTCTGTAAGCTGGGCAACATTCCTCTTTACAACTCTGTGTTTGTCATGATACAGCCACACATTTTTGTTTTTCAGCCGTACTGCATATTCGTACTGATAATTCCGCATAACCGGATTTTTCAGGATCCCCTCTGTAAAATACAGACTGCAGTCTCCGTGGATCCCTTTGCACATCAGCTGATTTATTTTCTTTTCTTCATTTTCTTTCAGATAAGTTTTCCCAAAATTCAGTTCCACATACCTGTGGGCCTTTTCCAATGCTTCAGGAGGAAGGATTTTGATCTTATGCCTGGTCTGTCTTTGCTCTTCCATTTCCTCTGTAACCTGGGAATCCTCCATCCCGGCTATATTGATCAGCTAGCTGCTGTGCATAATCTTCCAGGCTTTCCTCATAAAGTTCCTCATCAAGAAGGTCTTTCCAGTCAAACTCTGACAGTTCCTCCATTGTAACAGCCATCACCTGGTCAAAACTGCCCTTTTCTTTTTCAAAATCAGGCTCACATGCCTTATTATATAACCGGTCAATGGCAAATGCCAGTGCTTCTGTATCTTTTGAATTGCCTGCTTCCTTCACCAGATCCATGTACTTTTTCATGGAGGAAAGCACTTGGCGCTTGCTTTTTTGTGTTCCAGCCTGTCCAGCCTTTTTCTCAGAACCATAAGCCTGAGCATTTCCGGGATATTTCCCATTACGGGATCACCAGATACTCCTGATCAAGGATATCCAGGATAGCCTCTCTTTGCATGTTTCGAATTGCCCAGGACGTCCAGACAGATTCTGTCTCCAATGGCTTCCTCTATACAAAGCTGTGCCATTTTAGTTAAGAAGCTGTTCATCTGCTCCCAAATACAGTTTCTTCAGCAGATAAAGCCCCAGATATTTTTTATCATAAAATTTTGCCAGTGCTCCCTGCTTGATCCCATCATAAAGGGCCAGCGGCCTGGAACATCTATAAAGAAATATCCGGCTTCATTTCCTGGGCATAGTCACCACTGACTGTCCATAAAAGATTCCGGATACGGTTCTCCATTTCCAGCTGGATCTCAGAGCCTTCCCCTTCAGAAAAACCTGCGATCTCATTTGCATGTTCAATCCTTGACGGATGCTTATTCATAAACATCTTCCTTTTGTCCAGTCCCTGGGGATCCTGGTATTTACAACATCCTCTACGATCTCTTTTCAAAAATATCAAATGTTTTATTTACGATCCCCATCTGTACAGCCTGCCATGAGGAAGACCAAACCTATGATCTTTACTGCTCCCAAAAGACCTCGTAAATCCAGTGACTTGGTAGAAATCTCACTGTTGGCAGTTTTCAGCTGAAGATCAAGAAAAAGACCTATAAACTGGTCTACAGCTGCCTTCTTTGCATCCGGGAACATTTCCCTGAAAATAAATCCCAGGGTTTCCTCATTCTGCGGCGGCATATCGATCACCATAAACCTGGAAACCAGGGCTTCATTTAATTCTCTGGTACCTGCATATCCGTAATTCATGGTTCCGATAAATCTGGCTGCCGGATGAAGATCAATCTTATCATACCCTGGCACATCAATGGATCTTCGGTAATCCAGAGTAGCATGCAGCACGGAAACAGCATCATTTTTCGCCATATTGATCTCGTCCAGGATACCAAAGCCCCCATGCTGGGCACATCGGTAAATACTGCCTTTCCGAAGTTTTACCTGATTGTCCTCAAAAGTATCCGTACCGATTAAT
>NZ_JAYFUY010000038.1:0-2966 GCF_059933065.1 Blautia sp. HA3515
GCGCATAAAAAAATATGCGTGTCAGGCAAAAATAAGTGTTGACAATTAACCGGTTCTCTGCTAATATAATTGACTGTGAGCGGCAAAAAGCTTGCAGTCAGTGCTGCTGTGGCTCAGTCGGTAGAGCGTCGCCTTGGTAAGGCGGAGGTCACGGGTCCGATTCCCGTCAGCAGCTTTAAAGTCCTTGATTTTCAAGGACTTTTTTTCTAAATAAAAATGCTTACAAGCTGGAAAAGTAAGACCATTCGCAACAGGAGGGGAAAAGATGGAAAACGAAACCATTTCCAAGAATTTTATTGAGAATATTATTGATAAAGATTTGGCAGAGGGAGTTTATGATACTGTTCATACCCGTTTTCCGCCGGAGCCAAATGGTTATCTGCATATTGGCCATGCAAAGTCTATTCTTTTGAATTATGGTCTTGCTAAAGAACACAATGGTAAATTTAATATGCGTTTTGATGATACAAACCCGACCAAAGAAAAATCAGAGTTTGTAGATTCTATTAAAGAAGATATCCATTGGCTGGGAGCAGATTGGGAAGACAGACTGTTTTTTGCATCTGATTATTTTCCTCAGATGTATGAGGCTGCTGTAAAGCTGATCAAAAAAGGCAAAGCATATGTTTGTGACCTGACTGCTGAACAGATCCGTGAGTATAGGGGAACCCTGACAGAGCCAGGAAAGGAAAGTCCTTACCGCAACCGTTCTGTAGAAGAAAACCTGAATTTATTTGAAGAGATGAAGGAAGGCAAATATGGTGACGGCGAGAAAGTGCTGAGAGCCAAAATCGATATGGCATCTCCAAACATGAATATGCGTGACCCTGTTATTTACAGAGTTGCTCATCGTACCCACCACAGAACAGGAGACACCTGGTGTATTTATCCAATGTATGATTTCGCACACCCCATTGAGGATGCTATTGAAGGAATCACACATTCTATCTGCACCTTGGAGTTTGAGGATCACAGACCGCTTTATAACTGGGTGGTAGAGGAACTGGGAGTATCCCCATCCGCCAAAACAGATCGAGTTTGCAAAGCTGTATCTTACCAATGTGGTAACTGGTAAACGTTATATCAAAAAGCTTGTAGAAGATGGTATTGTAGACGGTTGGGATGATCCGCGTCTTGTATCTATTGCAGGTCTTCGCAGGAGAGGATATACACCTGAATCTATTAAGAAATTTGTAGAGCTTTGCGGTGTTTCCAAGGCAGATAGTTCTGTAGATTATGCAGCACTGGAATACTGCATCAGAGAGGACCTTAAGTTAAAACGACCGCGTATGATGGCCGTTCTGGATCCTATCAAACTGGTGATCGATAATTATCCGGAAGATCAGATTGAATATCTGGATGCTCCTAACAATATGGAGAATGAAGATCTGGGCAGCCGGAAGATACCATTTGGAAAAGAATTGTATATCGAAAGAGAGGATTTCATGATCGAACCTCCCAAGAAATACAAAAGACTTTTCCCAGGAACTGAGGTACGCCTGATGAATGCGTACTTTGTCACATGTACCGGATTTGAAGCAGATGATGATGGCACTGTACGGGTGGTGCATTGTACCTATGATCCGGCTACCAAGGGAGGTAATGCACCGGATGGACGTAAAGTAAAAGGGACGATCCACTGGGTAGAAGCATCCCATGCAGGAAAAGTCCTGGTTCGTCTGTATGAGAACATTGTAGATGAGGAAAAGGGTGTATACAATAAAGAAGATGGTTCCCTGAACCTGAATCCTAATTCCCTGGTTAAAACAGAGGCCTATGTGGAACCTGCACTGATGGAAGCAAAGGGATATGACAGCTATCAGTTTGTGCGGAATGGTTTCTTCTGTGCGGATATTCATGATTCAAAAGAAGGGCAGCCTGTCTTTAACAGGATCGTATCATTGAAGAGCAGCTTTAAACTTCCAAAAGCATAAAGATAAATAGAAAGGGGATGCAGCCTGTATTAAAGGTCTGCATCCCCTGAATTATTTATTCCACAGGAATTTTGGTTGTAGTTTCATCAGCAGCTTCTTCCTGGGAAGCATCAGCAGTCTTATCAGTTTCATTCTTTGCTTCCGGTTGGGAGTTGGCATCAGTGACGGCTTCATCAGGCAGCTTCTTCCTGGGGAAGCGGCTGTAACGTCATCTTCAGTTTCAGCACTTGGAGATGATGCAATCCCAGGACTGGAATGCTTCTTTAGATTCCTTCGCAGGCTTTTCTTCGGATTCATCCTGATCAAAGTCATCATCATCAAAATCAAAATCCTCAAGATCCGTGCGATTTTTCAAAAAAGCTGCAGCAATAGCACCAGCAGCAGCGGCTGTCAGGGCACCAACAGCGACAAATCCCCAGTATTTATTAATTTTTGCCATGGCGATATACTCCTTTCATATTATGAGTAAAACCGAGTGATTAGATTACTCATTTCTAATGTGTCCATTGTAATACTTTTGCCTGAAAAAGAAAAGAAAAATATAAAAGAAGTTGCATGGCAGTAAGGGAGAGGGTATACTATAGCATGTTAAAAATCGAAGAAAAAGATTTTGCAGGAGGAATTATGGATAATATTATTCTGGCATCTGCATCTCCTCGCAGGAAGGAACTTCTGCAGCTGGCAGGAGTAAATTTTACAGTACTTCCTGCAACAGGAGAAGAACAGATCAGTACAGATATCCCATGGAAAGCGGTGGAACAGTTATCCTTCCAGAAAGCACAGATGGTGGCTGAAAGCCACTCTTTGGAAGATGGAACGCTGGTTATAGGAGCAGATACCATCGTTGTTTATCAGGGAAAGATACTTGGAAAGCCAAAAGATGCAGAAGACGCAGTACAAACACTGCTTTGCCTTCAGGGGAATACACATCAGGTATACACAGGTGTGACAGTTTTCAAGAAACAGGCTGGCCAGTGGCTTACCAATACATTCTGGGAATGTACAGATGTTACGTTTTACCCGGTATCTTTG
>NZ_JAYFUY010000039.1:0-4452 GCF_059933065.1 Blautia sp. HA3515
AGGTGGAATTTACTTTTTCAATTCACCTATTTTTTTATGCCTGACACGCATATTTTTACCTGGCACATTTATTTTTGTCCGGCACCACTTATTTTTTCACTTGGCCGGAACGATCACATTTCTTACAAAATCCGTGTGACTTAAGTATTCATCCGTTACTTTTTTATTCACAAATTCCGCTTCTCCGTCCTGATTCCCAGACAGTTGAAAGTCTACACAGCCATCTGCAGTTATACTCCCATTTTTCACATTTCGTATTTCTTCCAGCATATATCTGGCCGTTTTTTCTTCAAAGGCCCGATACTGCCCGGCTGGCACCTGAAAACTTATCATTACAGAATATTCTTTTTTCTCCTGGATCCCAACTTCAGGAAAACGTACTTCTTTGAACAGAGTATATGATTCCCCATCCAGATCCTGGCCTGCGACTCCCAGAAAGAAACATGGTGTTCCATGTGCCTGTACGATTTCCTCACTATGAATGGTCTTTTGCAGTTTTATAGTTACATACTTTACATTCATAATCCTGAAGGACTGAAGCTGATCACTTGCTTCTATCTGGCAGGTTACTGGTTTTCCTTTTTTATACCCTGTAGGTGCTTCCAGCTCTGTCAAAGTGTAAAGGCCTTTCGGTATCCGATTGATCCTGTAAGGTTTTTCACCGGAAATCCATGTTTCAACTACTGTTCCTTTATCATCTGTCAGTTGAAGTTTTGCACCTGAAATCGGCTGTCCGGTACTTTTATCAACTTTTAGGAATTCAGCTTTAATACAGGAATTTTCTACCAGGATCATATGATCCTTCTCCCCCTGGCACAGCCCTTTTTCATCAATCACAAATTCTCCGGATATCAGGTCTCCGGCATAGCCTTCCGGTATGTTGGTTTCCTGATAACAATAGGTGCCAGGAATATATCCACTTAAGAGTATAAGCCCCTGGGAATCTGTAAAAAGCTTCTGTCCTGTTTCCTTTCCACTATCTTTATTCCAAACCATAAATCCTACGCCCTGTAATGGTGTATACTCATTTTCCCCTTCCAGACGCTCAGATACTTTTTTCAGATATACTGTGGTCGGACTATTAATAAATACAGCTTCTGACGGCTGGCTTTCATACCCGGTGCTTTTCACTTCTACAATCTGGGGAACCGGATCCGTACAATAACCTGCTGGTGGATTTATCTCAGACACCGTATATTTTCCGGCATATAATGGATCTGAAACCCCTTTCCCGGATGTCAGAGTAAGCTGCTGCACTATCGTCCCCTCCTCCAGAAGTAAAGCTCCTGCCGGAGAATAAATATTTTCAGCAGACCGGATCTCAAACACGGCTCCAGGAAGTTCTTTCCCAGCAGCATCCGTTTTACGGATATGGATTTTTCCTTTTCCCAATTCTTTTAAAGTAGTATATACCGGCTGAGAAACAGCTGTCTTCGCCTGCGCATCTGTTTTGTGACAGCTTGTAACTGATGCACTATTGGAAATCCGGTAAACCAGATAATTACCTTCTGCTGTAGGTTGAAGCTGACTTGTATCCATCCTGACCCGTATCTTAAAAATATATGTGGATCCATAAAAGTCGCTATTGGATAAGTGTACAGACTGAAAGGTAATAGCCTGACCTTCTGTAGAAACCTGGAACCATCCGGTTACATCTTCCCCTGTTTCTCCTTTGATCACCTGTACTGCTCCATCATAAACAGCTCCCACCGGAAGCATATCCGCAATAGTATATTGGTTATAATAGTAGGCAGGTGCCTCTACAGGAACATGGTTTGTCAAATAATAATAAAATGAATCGCCTGCTGCTCCAACCAGATTTTCTGTTTTTCCAGCCAGTTCTGCCAGGCTTACCTCCGTATTGCTAACATATTTGTAAATCTTCTGAGGATTCTCTCTTGCACCATAAGATTCTCCATCCCAGGCAAGCAGTCCCATATCCACTCCTGTATCCTCAGGAAATTTTCCGGTACTGTACTGTGCATATTTCTCCCTGCTGGATTCTGCCGGCCTGCGTCCCTGCTTGGAGTTACCTGCGGTTGCGATCAGCAGATTCAATTTGGAGCAATCCTTCAGTTCCCAATATACAGTACCATCCATCCAATTTCCCGTTTTTCCATGATAATCTGTATTCTGAGCAGCATTCACCATCTGGTATGTCTGATTAAACCTGGAAAAATCATTCTGATAGTAAGCAGAACAGCTTTTCATTGCATATCGTCCTGCCAAGGTACCATCCAGGAGACGGATTCCGAATCTCTGGCCTGCATCAATATCCAGCCAGCGAAAACTGTAATCCCCCTTTACCGGTATACTTGTTCCATGTTTCAGAATCTCTATCCGGATATTCTGGTCAGCTCCGCCAAATGCAAAACATAAGCCATATTTTTTCCAGAATCCAAAAGCAGGATAAATTCCCGATACTCCATTTCCATTATCATCCAGCACATAATCCTTATATCCTGTAACTGTAAAACGCATATCCAATCCGCAGTTCATTTCACTGTTAAACCCTACATTCTGCACGAGAAATCCATACTTCCCCGCTGCGTTCATATTCCTGGGGACAAAATAGATCACACCTCCCACTTCCAGATATGCAACATCATTTCCTGCATTATTAAAAGGAACAAATACAAATTTCTTTCTGTTATTGGAATCTCCCAGAAGATTATAGTTTCCCTTATAAACTTCACTGCCAGCAGTGACAAGCCTGTATTCAGATCCGGATGAAGTGATGGCTTTCCCTTCTGTTACTGCAGTTATTTCATTTTTCAAATCCGGATCAGCAAGTTGATCCTCTATATTCTCCCGGATCTCTCCATTCTGATCAGAAAACTCTTCATCTGCTTCCTGCTGGTTAAGTAAATCCGTTTCTTCCATAACATCTTCCACGTCTTCAATTTCTTCAGGTATTTCAGCAGCAGTTTCAGGATCAGATGCTAAATCATCCCCTCTATTTTCGGACAAACTTTCATCAACATCCTGGATTTCCCAATTCTGATAAGATTCTTCCAGTTCCTGGCCGCTTTGCTCATTCCGGCTTTCGGTATTTTCCGCCTGTACATATCCAAGACCACTTCCTGCCAAAAGCAAGACAGCCACCATACCTGCAAGCAGACGTATCCTGCCTTTCTTTTTCTTATTATACATACGACTCCCCTTTCTGGTCTGTCTGCTCCTGTTTCAAAAATTCCTGATAGATCAACGACAGGCTTTTTCCCTCCACATTTGTCTGAATCACCTGAGCTTTTACCTGAACCTTAAGCAGCTCATCTCCTTTCAGATCTCCTTCCAGATAATTCACCGCACGAATATTTCTGAATAAAGGCTCCGTCTTTTCTCCTGGCTTTAATATTTCCGGATATCCATAAACATAGACCTGCTGATCTTCTTGTTCTTCCTGCCTCACCAGTTCCCAGCCTTTTTCTGCTTCAAAGGTAAATACCGCTCTTGATTCCTTGTTCATTTTCATCTTTGTATCGTCATTAACAACAGCTATCTCTCTTTTCGGTATACAGATTTCCAAAAACGCATATTCATCATTTAACCCCGTATTTTTCACAATCGGATCCTTTTGGGTACTTTCACCAGGATGTAAATATATTTTCTTTTCCGGATTCCAGTGGGGTTCCTCTAATACAGCTTTTATGTTTCCTACAGTGATCACATTCTGCACCTCTCCAACCGCATCTTTTAAATAAGCTGCTGATGTGCCTCCTGCGATCAGACAGGTTCCCATCCCCACTGCTGCCAAAATCTTATACTTTTTTCTGTTCACCTTCAGCATTTATGTTTCTGCTTCTCCTTTCTTTTCAAAAACAGACAGATCCCTTCTGCCAATACCAGAAGAATTATCAATGTCACCATCCCGTATTTTGTCTTAAAAAACAAGATCCCATATCCCACTACAGGTATACACCCTTTGACGATTCCCTGGATCTGCTCTTCTTTTACCGGGCATGCATCCTGAATTTCATTTCTGTCCCCTTTTGTAAACAGCACCTTCCTTTTTTCGTCAATCCTTACCACCCGGTGGGTGACCGTACCTTCCTTCTGCCCTATCCGGTATGTGATCACATCCTTTGGTCTGATCCTGGAAAAGGAAATTTTTCTCACATAGATCACAGCGCCTTTTGGAATTTCAGGCTCCATACTTCCGGAAATCACCGTATAACATTGCATTCCTAAAAGCACAGGAACAACCATCATAAACACGCCCAGACAGAATACCCCCTCTGTCATTCTCACCAGCCAGGATCTAACGCCTTTCATTTTTCCGGATTTCCTTTCTTAAATTCAGCTGCCTTCTTTTTGTATATCGCTATCATACTGATTCCAATTACCAGAAGACATAAATTGGCTGATATTTTTGAACTGTCATCTGTTTTAGGGCTGATTCTGGCTGACATACCCATTTTGGTACCAGCATTGCCATATGATGAAGGATCT